>CAVOCO010000011.1:0-11246 GCA_963694215.1 Phycisphaerae bacterium | reverse complement strand
TCTAGAATTGAGAATCCACGATTTCGATGCTGCTTCACCATGAACCTCCTTCGTACCAGGTCACCGACAGTGGACTGGCCTGCAGTGGCCACGGAATACCGTCTGGAAGCGTGGCGTTCTCGTCATAGCGAATTGTAATTTGACCAAACCCAGCGAATTCAGGATCGTTTACATCCACACCTTCCATGTCGCCATCGTCGCCGCCGAAGTAGCCAAGCGTTGTATTGAATGCGTCTGGTGTTCCGCCGTAGGCGAGTGGGCCCTGTAACTCAACAGGACGGAATGTTGTCAGTAGCGTGCCATGGATATCAGCCGACCCACGCACATCAATCAAGCCTGTGACAATGGTGCCAGTCAGTTTGACTTTGGTCGACGTGTCACTGTCGAAGTTGCCAACGTCAACAGACCAGCCAGGCAACATCATGCTTGTCTTGGCCATTTCTTCGCGATTGACCTCTGGCATTGCCAAGAGCATGCCATGCAAGATGGCAGCATCTGGCTCGGCCAGCATGTCTTCGTCTTCAGGATCAATGAAGAATCGCGTATTGCCAGTCAACTGCACTTTGTTTCGCCAATGCGTGTACTCAAGCGGCCGATCTCCGGCGAGTGTGCCGAGAAATGTACAGCTATCGAATCGCAAATTATTCGAGAATGGAGTCGTATCGGAATACGTCACGCCGTTTATGTCGACCGTCATCTCAGGGAACCGCAGTTGCGGTACACCACCTGGCCCAAGTTCACGCGCGCCGACATAATTCCAATCATTGTCGGTGCAGTCCTCGGTCGTTTCAATCCATGTCACGCCAATGAACCAGCAGTCCACAAAGAGCGCATTGGTTCCCATCGGAATTTTGACGTCTCCAAAGACCACGTTGCGGTACACGGGCCTGTCAAAAATGTCATAGGCACCAGATGATCCCCATGGCACCGCCTCGGGGTCAGTCATCTCGCCGCTCCACCCACCATTGGATGCCACTTGAGTCAAGAATGGAGTGGCCAAATTGGCCTTTCCTTCATACCAGTTTGTAGAGTTCAAGAACATGTCGCTGGTCAATGAAACGAGCTGTGGATCTGCGACGCCAAAGGTAGAAGGAGCTTGTGATCTGCTCGGTCGAATCACGCCTTCAGCCCGCGACTGCCACGAGCCAGATCTCGCAGATTCCCATGACGCAACGTCCACTGCAAAGCTCAAGTGACCACGAATCTTGGCGTATCGATCTCGGGCGTCAAGAACACCGTCGTAGTAGCCCATGGCCGTATCAAGCGAATCAACCACTCCATCCTTATTTCGGTCTGGATCTGCTCCATCGAGCATTTCGGCAAGGTCATCATCGACGGCGAACTCATCGACCAAAGTGCCGTATCCCGCCGCATGCGCGAGAACTGGGTCATAGACGACTTGATCATCATCATCGACATCGAACACGAACAGAAACAGATCAAATTCATCCACATACTGATCGCCATCATGGTCCTGCAATGCTGGGTTTGCGTCAAGCGCCGCGCCCTCACCTGCGTGCGCGGGACGCATGCGACCGTCCCCATCAGCATCACCCACTTGAATGACGGCGTGCAACGAATCGAGTAGCGGGTCAAGTGTGACTAAATCGAGATCATAAAAGTCACTTCGCAGCACCAATGGGTCGCCATTCTCCGGGTCTAATTCGCCCGGCATAGTTCCATACAGAGCGCCAATGGGACCATCAACAAGCACGTTCTTGCCAATCATGATGCGGCTTTGGCCAATGACGGCGTACTCGATACGTTTTTCCAACATGAAGTCCATTTGCACAAGTCGACGCACATCATCAAACATCCCACGACTCGTCACACGAATGCCACTTCCGTCTGCCAACATTTCATACTTCAACTGAAACCATGGCGCGGTATCGCCATCGTGAATTGCGATGCCCTGTGAGTACACGACGCCTGCCGCTTCATCGATCAACGCCGTCACCGCGACGCCATTCTCAAGAATTACGCCGTGTGAATCATGCCACACATGCGCATCGTAGATGGCGTGCATAACACCAGTTCCACTCGTACTTGGAACCAAGTATCCATCAACCTGCTGTGTTTGGATCGTCCCATCAGCTGCCACCCATGTTCCTCGCCAGAGCCGATCGCCAAATCCATCTTCAAGACTACCTGCCTCAACGACAAATCTTGAAGACTCTCGGCGGAGCCGCCAGGCTGCCGCTTGCAAGCCGCTTTCGGCAGCGCTTAGACTTCGAGACACACGAACGGCAGACTCGGCGCTTCGCACATTGCCTTCAGACACAATCGCCATGACCGCTGTCAAGGACGCTACTAAAGCCATGAAAATCATGGCCAGAACAGAAGACACGCCGCGGCGACTTGATTGATTCGTCGAATACATCATTGAACATGCACCCATGTGACCGTCGTCATGAGTTCGCCAGGACTCGATGGTTGATCAAGCCAGTACACGTCAACCGTGACGCGTACAGCCTCTGAAGATCCATTGGCCACAACAACAGCGAGATTGGTCGGATCAACCGACTGCACCCGCACTGCTTGTCGCCACTGACTCATGCCTGGGATCACGCTGCCCGCTGAGTCGATCGGCCCAGTGCTTGCCCAGCCAGAAATATCAAGTCCGTCATAGTCATCTATGTCATCCCAGTCAGCCACGGTAGCCTCGCCAAATTCTGGGCCCCATGTTTCAGTACCAGTCACAGGGTCAGCCATGGTGAGCACCATCGTTCGTTCTCGAATCTCGCCGCCAAGCCGCGCCGCCTGCGCGGCTCGCTCGCCCCAATAATTCTGCTTGCTGAACGACTCGTTTGCGCCGAGCATCGCGAGCATCGCGGTCGACACAATGATGATGGCGAGGCCAGTCTCTACGAGCGTAAAACCGCGGCGACTAGATGTGCTGGGCATGCGGCGGCTCATCCGGACACCAACGAACTCATCTTAAAGATGGGAAGAATGATGGCCATGGCAATAAAGCCAACGATTGAGCCCATGATGACGATCAAGATCGGTTCTATCATGCTTGTCATGGTCTTGATTGCGTCACGTAACGCACGCTGATAGAACACGGCCACTTCCTCAAGCACCTCGCCGAGTCGGCCTGACTCTTCACCTGCGGCCACCATTTGAACAACTGAACCAGGAAGCAATGGCGACCCATCGAGTTCCTCATGAAGCTTTCTTCCCTCACGCACGGCAGACTGGACGCGCATCCAGAGATCTCTATACATCCGGTTGCCTGAAATGTCGCCCGTCACGCCTACGGCATCCAATACTGGAACACCTGCGTTGAGCAGTTCGCCCAGCGTCTGCAATGATCGGCTGACGTACAACGCTCGAAACATTCGTTTAAAGAGTGGCACGATCAACTTAATTCGATCAAGCCAGAGCTGGCCAATATCTGTACGCAGACCTGCCAACAACCCAATGATTCCGACAACCAACGCGATAACCAGAAACAGCCAGTTCGACACCATCCATTCGGACAAGCCAAGGAGCAACTTCGTTGGTCCCGGCAATATCTCTTCCTTGCCCTCAAATACCACCCCGAAACGCGGCAATACGAAGGTCAGCAGAAACACCGTCACGCTGATTGCCATTGTTGCAATAACACCTGGATAGATGCTTGCGCCAACAACCATCTTGCGCGTTTCGAGCTGCTGAGCAATGAATGAGGCAATTCGATCAAGCATCCTGGCAAATGACCCTGACATTTCCGAGGCCTTCACCATGTTGATATACAGCGGGCTGAACAGCTTTGGATACTTTGAAATTGCTTCGGAAAATGACTTTCCAGACTCAATGTCGGCGCGGATTTGATGAATAACTCGACGGAACTTTGGATTCTTCACTTGGCCTGCAATGCCGTCAAGCGCCATGCGCAGGTTGATCCCTGCCCGGACCATGACGGCAAGCTGCACGGTGAAGTCGAGCACATCCTTTTGGCTCGGCCCGCTTCCTGTGTTCAGCACTTCAACCACACGTTTCCAGTCGATACGACGCTCGACAACTGGAATTAACTTGAGCACATGGTGGCCCTGCTGCCGAAGCGCCGTGGCTGCACCTGAGGCCGAGTCAGCGGCAATCTGCCCTGACTCAACACAGCCCTGCGCATTTCGGACTTCCCATTGATAACTCGGCATAGGCGTTGATCAGGCCGCGAGGGCCTGCTCCATAGCGACGGGATGTACAGCTCGAGCAACAGCATCCTCACTGGTAATCAGGCCGTTGAAACACAGCTCGGCAATTGATGCGTCCAGCGTGGTCATACCAAGGCCGCGACTCGTCTCAATGACATTGGGAATCTCAAATGTCCGGTTCTCGCGAATGAGGTTGCGAACTGCGGGCGTACACAGGAGGATCTCGACGGCCGGCACCATGCCATTGCCATCTGCTCGCGAGAACAGTGTCTGGGACAGCACCGCCTGGAGCGTGTTGCCAAGCATCGCGCGGATTTGATTCTGCTGGCTCGCCGGATACATGTCGATAATGCGTTCGACCGTTTGACTTGCGCTCACTGTATGCAGTGTCGAGAGCACCAAGTGGCCTGTTTCAGCTGCGCTCATTGCGAGCGCTGTTGTGTCAAGATCACGCATTTCACCAACAAGAATGATGTCTGGATCCTGCCGCAACGCGTGCTTGAGCCCCGAGGCGAACGTCGGCATGTCATTGCCAAGTTCACGCTGCTCAATGAGACATTGCCGTGATTCAAATGTGTATTCAACAGGGTCTTCGAGGGTAATGATGTGCTTGCGCTGGTGGCCATTGATGGCCTGAATAATGGCTGCCAGTGTGGTCGACTTACCCGAGCCTGTGTCTCCTGTTACCAATACAAGTCCACGCGGAAGCATGGCAAATTGCTGCACAACACCTGGCAAATTCAGTTCTTCAAGCGGCGGGACTTTGTCTCGAATGGCCCGCATTGCCATTGCAAAGCCGCTTCGTTGACTATGGATGTTGACTCGATATCGCCCGAGCCCCTCAACGGCATAGGGCAGGTCAAGATCCTTTTGATTCTCCAAGGCGGTCCGTTGAGCCTCGCTCACAATGCTCGCCATAAATCCCTCGATACACGCAGAAGTCAACACCGCCCCTTCGAGGCCCTGCATGATCGTGTCGACCCGCACCATTGGCACATGCCCTGGAACGAGATGGACGTCGCTGGCACCTAGATGGGCTGCTTGTTGAAGGATGACGTCAAGATGCATGCGTGGGCTCCGGCCATATGGCTTCCTGATGCTCCATCGACATGAGTCGGGATGCACCTGAGCATTGCCCAACTGAATCCAACATCGCGTGGTAATCGTGCCCCAACTAAGCGGGCCAGCTAGAAATACCGTCACAGATGCCCTGGCCCCGGCCAAGCCCCCTTGCATGCTCGCCGCGTGCTATCGTTCGCCGATGCAACTTCGATTGATCATCGTGCCTGCTCTTCTTCTACTTGCAAGCTGTAGCGCAGCTCCACGAGTTGCACTCACAGGTGATGCTGTCGTCACAGAGCAATCGGCCGCTGCAACTGCTGGTGTCATTCGACTGCATGTGGAAAACCCCAACAACACCCCCATCAAGCTGGTCAAATTTGACTACACGGCAACTATCCCAGGTCATGCCTCGTGGACCGGCCGCCACTCCGGTGGCATGGTGCTCGCGCCCGGATTCGCCCGCACAGCCGAGTTGCCCATCGTGCTTCCTGCAGGCAGTGGCGCTGGGACGCGTGTGAGAATTAAAGGCTCGCTACACTTTCTCGATTCCAGCACAATTGCCCAGACCATGGCCGAGTGGGGATATCGCCCATCGACGTCGTTCTCGGGCGCCGCCACCATGCAGGCGTCCCCAGAAAATGTTGTGGAAGCAGACGGCCCGACAATACAACTGGACAAATAGCGAGGGATCGGTAGAATTCTCGCGGTGACAAATCCCCCCTCTACGCAGAAGTCTTCACGAGCACGCCAGCCATGACCACCACACTCCACATCAGCGCCGCCTATACGCTTGAACTATGGCCCCGCACCATCTTCGCATCGCTGCATGCCGCGTTCATGCCAATTGATGACGAAGAGAACGAAGGGTACTTTGATGGCACTTCTGAATACACCGATCGCGATAGCGATGATGAGGACGAGGATGATGTAGACAAGGCTCTCGTAGACAAAGACGAAGACGATCTCGGGTAGTGGCATGTGAGCTGACGTGATTCAGCCTTAGCCAGCAACCCATTTGTCATCAACTCGTGATGCTTCGCGTGCTCTTCCGTGGACACCACCAGCCGCGGATTTTACGGAATCGCACAGGTGTTGAATGGCGGGCAAGTCTGAATACTCACCCAGAATAGCAGGCAACTCGACGGCCACCGCACCAGAATGCCGGTAGAGACGACGATACGCATCCTTCATCGCGTCTACATCAGCTTGCTCGAATCCATTTCGCAACATACCGATGACATTGACGGCTCGCACCTCAGCGGGGTGTCCCTCAACAATCATGAATGGTGGAACATCTCGAGAGATGCGAGCAAGACCACCCACAAAGGCAAGAGTGCCGATCGTTGCAAAGTGATGAACGCCGACTCCCCCGCCAATTGATGCCCCGTCTTCGACCACGACGTGGCCGGCCAACATGACTTGGTTCGCGATCACTGTCCGGTCACCGATACGGCAGTCGTGCGCGACATGAGCACCGACCATGAGCAAGTTGCCAGACCCAATAACGGTTTCGCCGCCGCCATTTCCCGTGCCGCGGTGAAGAGTGACGTGCTCCCGAATATCGTTGTCATCTCCAACCCGACAGCTGGTTAGCTCGCCAGCATATTTACGATCTTGAGGCTCGCCGCCAAGCACACACCCTGGGTGCAGTCGATTTCGTTCGCCAATTTCAGTCCGAGCTCCCACGGTGACGTGACTCATCACAATGGAGCCTTCGCCGATACGAACATCAGCACCAATGACGGAATACGGACCCACTTCAACATCCGCGGCAAGCGTTGCTGAGGGATCAATAATTGCAGTGGGATGAATACTGGACATCTTCATCAAGCGGCTCTTGCTCTGCCGCGCTCCTCAGCCGTGTGCCTGATCGGCATCCACCATCATAAATCGAATCTGAGCGCCCGCTACCTCACGGGCACCAACATGGGCCTTGCACCGAATAGAAGCCGTCCGCGTACTTGCTCGCACGGTCTCGGCCTCAAGAATCAACTGATCGCCAGGTGTCACTGGGTGGCGAAGCTTGACGCGATCAAGGCTCAAAAGCACCGCGATCTTGCCTGTGTGCTCAAGCGTTTGGCTAAGAAGCAGACCGCCAAGCTGGGCCATTGCCTCCACAATCAGTACGCCCGGCATAATTGGAGTACCCGGATAATGCCCTGAAAAGAATGGCTCGTTGATCGTGACGTTCTTTATGCCAACGGCGCGCTTATTGCCGTCAATTTCCACCACACGATCTACAAGCAACATGGGATATCGATGCGGCATGATCTGCTGAATAGCACGAATGTCCATCGTGCGGCCATCGGCAGCCCGCTGATCCCGCTCTCGTTCCTCGGCTTGCTCTCGAATAGCCCGGCACATGCGGCGGTTCAAGGCGTGGCCTGACTTCTTCGCAACAAAGTGTCCGAACACTGGCCCGCCGATCAGCATGAGATCGCCAATGAGATCAAGCACCTTGTGCCGGACAGGCTCATTATCAAATCGCCATGCATTGTCGATCGGACCGTCATCGCCAATTACCAGCACATCGGTCGGCGACAAATGGTTGCAGAGGCCTTGCTCCTGAAGCGAGGCGGCTTCTTCAGCCAAGCTGAAGGTCCGAGATGAAGCGACTTGCTCTCTGTACTCAGACGTGCCAAGCGTGAAGGCAAAGGCTTGACGAGGAATGCGATCGCCATGAGATCCATAATCAAGTTCGTATAGCACATGAAATTCGTCACCGGTCGCGGGAAAGGCCGCAAGCATAGCACCGTCTTCATGCAGAATGATTGGCTCGGTAATACGCAGTACGTTGCGCGGAGCAGCTTGCGCCTCGGTACCGACGCGGTCAATAGCAGTCAGAAACGATGCGGCGCTGCCGTCGCCAAGTGGAACTTCCGGCCCATTGAGTTGCAGCAAGACATTGTCAATTCCAGATCCCCGAAGTGCAGACATACAGTGCTCAATAGTCTCGATTACGGCGTCGCCATTGCGGATGGCTGTTCGACGATCTCGATCAATTGCAAATTCCACCTGGGCAGGAATACGAACTGGTGGATCTAAATCAACCCGCTCAAAGACAATGCCGTGATCGATCGGTGCTGGCACCATTCGTAGCGTGGCATCTTGGCCGAGCATCAGACCCTTACCAGACACCACTGTCTCAGCAGCGAGCGTGCGCTGTGGACTGGCGATGCCCTCGGATGCGGATTGGGATTCAGATTGATTAGCCATTGAGTTCACAAACGCAGCCGCCTTTGCGACGTCAGGACGATTCCCGACGAGACATGGAGGCCAGAAGATCAGGCAGTTTACGGAGGGCGGCGACCTCTCGTAAAGTCTGGCGTGCTGGACGGGCTGGTGTGCCCGCATAATCCTTCCCCTCGGGCACATCCCGCATGACGCCACTGGTGGCCGCAATGCGGGCGCCGGCCCCTATTTTGACGTGTTCGGCAATGCCCACCTGAGCGCCCAGCACGACCCCGTCCTCGATTTGGCATGAGCCGCCAAGCCCTGTAAGGGCCGCAATAAGCACCCCACGGCCGATTTGGACATTGTGCCCAATCTGCACCACATTGTCGATTTTGCTTCCATCTCCGACCCGAGTTGCCCCAAATTTGCCTCGGTCAACACAGCTCCCGGCACCAATTTCTACATCGTTGCCAATCTCAACTGTTCCGAGATGCGGGATTCGCCGGGGAAGGCTGGTTTCAGGATCAGGTCGAAATCCGAAGCCCTCAGCACCAACGACTGCGGACGGGTGGAGAACCGACCGATCTCCAAGCTGGCACGAGGCCCCAAGTACTGCATTGGAACCAATCACCGCCCGATTACCTACCCGCGCGTGATGCTCGACCACGGCCCCAGCATGAATGATCACACCGTTACCAATCGTCGCATGGGCCTCGATCACCGCGGAAGCTCCGACATGCACATCTGTGCCAACCTCAGCATCTTCGTGCACCACAGCTGTTGCATGGATTCCTGGCAGAGGAGCCGGCCGAAGTTCTGCTGCCACGGCCTCGAGCAATAACATGATGCCAATTTCGGCATCATCAACCAATATTAGTGTTCGCGATTTGGCATCATGCCCTGGCACTTCGACGCCACGTGTTACCAACGCAACCCTGGCAGCCGATGCCTCCCATCGACTTGCCCACTTGCCGCTGGCAATAAAAACCAAGTCGCCAGAACCCGCATCATCCAATCCAGCAAAGCCCGTCAGCATGTGATCGCCACAGCCAATAAGTTCGCCGCCTAAACGCTCGGCAATGCCGGCAGCGGTGAGCATGCTCAAAGTGTCGCTCACATCAATTTCCGTGAGCTGCACGCCACTGCGTGTTCATGAAGTCAATCAAAGGCTGCGTTGCATCAATGGCGGTGCTTGCAAAGAGCACGCGTCGTGCCGAGATATCACCAAGAACATCGCGGCTGTCTTCTGGAATCGCAATGGCCGAGTCATTCATCAGAATGAGCCCATACCCATCTCGCTCAGACAGTGACCCGCTCGCCTCACGAATGTGATTGTAAATTCGCAGCATGGCTCGTTGCTTGGTGCGAGCTTCTCGCATCTCAGCCAAACTCATGAAGGCACGAAGATCAATTGCAGCTTTCTTTACTACACGCTGAGCTTCCTGATACTTGACCGTTCCGACCACGAAGTCCTCCAGATCGGCATCAAGTGCTTCCAGTTCGACCGAGCGTTGTTTGAGACTCGTCTGAAACTGCTCGGCAGCAACCCGTGAGCGGTCAACCTCCGATTGCCACTCTTCGAGTGCCTCAAGCACACGTGGAAGATCCACGGTGCCGACAACTGTTGGGCTGGCCATCAGCCGACCGGCAAGCGCTTCCCAGCCAACCAAGCTCGTTGCAAGAACCGCAACGGCCACACTTATTCCTACTAGGTGTCGTTTCATTGAAATCAATCCTCTTCTCGTGGGTCTCTCAGGGAGATTGGGGGCCATATGCGTTATTCATGCGAATGATGACGTCTCTCGTACGATCAATGCGTGGCGCTGCAAATGCAATGCGTCGCATAGCGATTTGCTGCCGGACTTGCTGTTCAAGCGGGGGGGCCTCGGCAGCCATCGATGTTTGAATACCACCCGTCGCATCGTGGACAAGCACAAGGTCAATGCCATCTGACTCAGCCATGTGCTTCACAGCTGCCATGATGTCGACATAGAGTTTTTCCAGCAACAATGCTCGTTCGCTATCGAGCTCTTGCTTCATCAGTTCATTCCAGGCCATGAATTGGATAAGTTCAGCATCAACCCGTTCCTCTCCAGCAAGACGCTCAACGACGTCTGTTAACGCCGAGAACTCTTCCTGGATGATGCGGAGCTTGGCTTGGCGGGTATCGATTTCAATTCGAATCCCCTCACCCTTTGCTCGAAGCTGAGCCTCGGCATCAGCTCGCTCGGCGAGGCCAGCCATGACACCGCTGAGATCCACCACGGCGATAGGACCACTGCCCGACTGCTGCGCTGCTGCACCAGGCAATAAACCAACCGTAAGCAAGCTAGCTGCAACGAGCCCAACCATAGAAAGTGACATTTTTGAACGCTGATGCATCTAAAACCTCCAACTTTTGCGAACGGTGTCCGAATACTAGAACGGAAGATCTGCAGAGAAACTAAAAAACTGGGACTGATCACCCTCTTGCTGGACCAGCGGAACAGCAATATCAAAGGCCAACGGTGTTGGTCCAAGCTGGGGAATATACACCCGTATACCTATGCCAACGGATACACGATACTGATCAAAACCAACATCGTCGCTCACGGTGCCCGAATCGACAAACGCAACACCGTCGAGCAACTTGCCGATCAGAGGCCGCTGGTATTGGGCTCCGAAGAAGGCTTGGAACGTGCCGCCAACCGGGACATCGGTCAATGTGCCCGCTGTGTCATACCCCTTGGGCGAGATGGTTCGGAACTGGAAGCCACGGAATGAGCGGCCACCAAGGTAGAACCGCTCGTACGTGGGCGCGGCTCCACCGAAAATTGTGCCGACTTGCCCATCAAGCCGCAATGTAGATACGCGGCCGAGAAAGTCACGGTCAAG
>CAVOCO010000010.1:0-11543 GCA_963694215.1 Phycisphaerae bacterium | reverse complement strand
GAAGCAAGCGATGGCGGAGCATGACGCAGTGTTTGGCGGCGAGTTGTCAGGTCACTTCTACTTTGCCGAGAACTTCAACGCGGATTCAGGCGCGATGGCCTTTGCTGCTGTGGTTTCAGCGATCTTGGAAGACGGACGCCCGCTTAGTGAAATCATCGCCGGTGCACGGCGGTACTGCCAGTCTGGCGAGATAAACTTTGAAGTTGAAGACAAGGCCGCCGCGATGGAACGCCTTGTTGATGCGTTTCCCGATGCCCAGGTGCTGCGACTAGACGGCGTGACAGTTGATCACGGCGATTGGTGGTGCAACGTGCGGGCGAGTAATACCGAGCCACTGCTGCGGCTCAATCTCGAGGCAAGCAGCGAGCAAGCCGTCGCCGAGCACCTTGCCAGCGTCGCGCCGCTCTTGGGGACGCGGGTAGAGCATTGAGTGTCGCCGCGCGGCCACGCCCTATTCGCCTGGAATTGAAGTAATCACGCCGCTCCAAGGGCTCGAGGCTGTGGCGTAGAGTTTCTTTCCGATTCGGCCGGCTCGGTAGCCGTAGTAGCCGGCGTCGCAAGCGAGCCGCATGCCGGTGGCCATCGCGACTGCATCTGTTGCGTGGGCGATGCCTGTGTTCAGTAGCACGCCGTCGGCGCCGAGTTCCATGGCAATGGTGATGTCACTCGGCGTGCCGACGCCAGCATCGACGACAAGCGGGTAGTTCGGATCGCCGCCATGTTCCGGGTCTTTTAGCAGGTCGCGAATAATTCGGATTGCAGCGGGGTTGGCAATGCCGCGGCCACTACCGATGGGGCTTCCAGCGGGCATAACGCTTGCAGCGCCGGCATCTCGAAGCCTGACGGCCATGATGGGGTCATCACTTGAGTAGCAGAGGACGCAGAATCCATCGGCGACGAGTTCCTTGCATGCCTCAAGCGTGCCCACTGGATCAGGCAGGAGCGTCGCGCGGTCACCGAGAACTTCAAGCTTGACCCAGTCAGCTCCTGGATTGCCAAGCTGCTCAAGGAGATCGCGTCCAAGCCGAGCGACTCGAATGGCATCTGTTGCATCAAAGCATCCGGCGGTGTTTGGCAGAATGGTGTACTTGTCAAGGTCGAGGTAGTCCAGCAGCGACCGGCCTTGGTCATCGAGCAGCCGCTCTCGCCGAACCGCAACAGTGACAGCGGAACATCCGCTTGCGTCGAGCGCATGTTGCATGACCTCGTACGACTCATACTTTCCTGTGCCAACGATCAGCCTGCTGCTGAGCGTGAATGGCCCGATAGTGAGAGGAGTTATTGCGGTATCGAGCGTGGGTGTTGTCATGCGTGTTGTGCTCACCCGCCACCAACGAGGGTGACGATTTCAATGGAATCTCCGGACTCAACTTGGACATCGCTGCGTGTTCGCCACGGGACCAGTGTTCCATTGCGTTCGACAGCGCATGGCGTCTTGGCCTTGCCGATGACATCAAGTAGATCAGCCACAGTAAGTGGTCCCTGGAGGTCCATCGGAGTGTTGTTGACGTCGATCTTCACAATAGACGATGGTAACGTCAGTGCAGCCACATCATCAGCGCTGTGATGATGATGAATACTGGAATCAGCACCGGAATGCTGTATCGGATGATATATCCGAAGAAGGAAGGCATTCGAATGCCACCTTGCTCGGCAATTGCTTTGACCATGAAGTTTGGCCCGTTGCCGATGTAGGTCATGGATCCCATGAATACGGCGCCGAGGGAGATCGCGATGAGCCGAGTCTCTGAGATCCAACTGCCGTTCATGAGCTCGAGCGCGCCTGGAGCGCCAGGCTCAGTGCCAGCCTCCGCGAGTTTGAAGAAGACGAGATACGTCGGGGCATTGTCAAGCACGCTTGAGAGGCCACCGGTGATCCAGAAGTACATCCAGGTTTCGGTGAGGGCGGCGGCGATGCTGTCGCCTTGCGCCTTGAGCACCGCAAGCGGAACCTGCATTGCAATGAAAATGCCCAGAAAAAGGGCAGCGACTTCAATAATTGCGCCGTAGTTAAATTGGTTCGCCTCACGGACACTTCGGCGAGTCGTAATAAGCGAGAGCACGACGAGTCCGAGCATGCCGAGTTCTCGAAGGAAGTCAAAGGCGATAATCTCAGTGCCAGGAATTGGCCGCCCCGGGCTAATCACCGCGACACAGATGACAACGCCAGCGAGCCAGAGGATGTTGATGCTGCCCTGCATCGACATGGGCTGCACATTGGCCTTATCAAACACTTTGGCAGCTGGCGGTTCTTTGGCGTACATCACCGAGTCCCACACGAAGTAGATCGCAAGCAACATGCAGCAGGCTACGGCCCACTCGACCCACAGGCCAAAGGTCCACGAAAAGGGGACGCCTTCTAGGTAGCCCAAGAACAACGGTGGGTCGCCAATTGGCAGCAGTGTGCCGCCGATGTTGCTCACCAGGAAGATGAACATCACAACTGTATGAACCTTGTGTGTTCGTTCTCGGTTGGTATTGAGCAGCGGGCGAATAAGCAGCATGCTCGCGCCGGTGGTTCCAATGAAACTCGCAATGGCTGCGCCAAGAGCGAGCCAGCCGGTGTTGACCGCTGGGTGGGCTCGCATGTCGCCGCCGATATGAATGCCGCCACTAATGACGTACAGCGCAAACAGCAGCACAATGAACGGAATGTACTCTTGCAAGACAGCATGATCGAGCGTCATGCCCACGGACTCCCATCCGTTGACAATCCACAGGTAGCTCAGCGTGGCGACACTGCAGATGACGGATACCAAGAATCGGCTGAGGTTGCTGTGCCACCACCCGGCTGTCTTTGGAATGAGTGGTAGAAGGGCAATGGCGCCAAGAATGAGCGCAAAAGGCAGGGTGCCAATCATCCACGCATCTGGAGCGTGGCTGTGTTCGACATGCTCATGGTGGCTCACTAAGGCCATGGCCAGGGCGATCGCCATGGCAACACTGCCGCCGATGCAGATCATCAGCGTCCAGAGCCTGGTGCCCGCCGGGCCGTGGGGGTCTTGTGTTGTGAGGTCGGTAGACATCGGTGGGTCGGAAGGATAGCCCAAAGAGGCTTAGGGGCCGGTAGCTACTCGGTCAAGAAGCCACGAGGCAAACGCCTTTTTGGGCAGATCGGGAGGTGCTGTGTCTGTGTGGCCATCGGCCCAGATCAGCGTGGCCGTGATATGAGTTGATTCCATTGTGTCGAGGGGGTTGGCTACGATTGCGTCAAGCCCTTTTTTGGATAGTTTGGCCGTGGCACGTTCTCTGAGCGTTGCTGCGGGCTCAAGTGCGAAGCCCACGATGGCTTGATCCGGACGTTTGGTTTTGGCAAGCGATGCCACCAGATCCGGCGCTGGGTGAAGCGTGACGTTGATTGGGCCATCGTGCCGCGAGCGTTTGGTGCCGGGCGGAGCCTGCTCCGGAATGAAGTCAGCTACGGCCGCTGCCATAATGAGCAGATCGGTGCGAGGAAAGGCATCTTGGAGCAATTCGCAGAGGTCATTGGTAGAGTCGAACCGTTGGCAATACCCTTCAAGGGACTGCGGGGGCATGTCGGCGCCATGGCCCAGCAGCAGGGTGGTATCGTGGCCACGATTCATGGCCTCAGATGCAACCGCAATGCCAAGCTGTCCGGATGATCGGTTGGTAAGCACCCGGACCGCATCCAGGGGTTCTCTCGTCGGCCCAGCAGTAATCAGAATACGCATTGGTCCAAAGGTAGCAAGTCCTCGTTCCCACGCATGCAGCATGGATCGGTAGGATAGTGATCCACCATCCATGCCTCATGCGATGAGAATCCGATTTTGAAGCGTTTCCTCAGTACGGAGTTGCAGTAGCACGAACTTTTCTATGGCTAAGCGAAGCAGAGTACGACGCAAACTCGGGAAGATGCTCCTGGAATCGAGCGCTATCACCGATGAGCAGCTTGAAACCGCGCTGGCGCTCTCAAAGGGCAGTGGAAAGCGACTTGGTGAATGTCTGATCGAAACAGGCGCCTGTGGTGACCTTGAGGTGTCTCAGGCTCTTGCTGAGCAGTTTGGGATGGCCTTCAATCCGATGGCCTCCAGCGAAGACCTCGAAGGAATCGACCTTTCTTCTGTGCCCAAGGACGTTGTTCGGAAGCATCTTGTTGCTCCGTGCGGTTTGAGTAATGGCCGGCTTAAGTTGCTCGTGCATGATCCGATGGACCTCGAATTGCTTGATCTGTTGCGGTTTCGACTAAAGGCTGAGATCGACGCCGTGCTTGCTCCGCGGAGCGCCCTGAAGGCGTATATCGACGAGCAACTTGGCAGCGGCACTGCGGTGGCCAGTGGGTCGCTCGTGACGGAATCGATTGATGTCTCGGTTGACACGTCGGTTGACCGCTCTGTGGACGCCTCGGTTGATATTGGCGGTGGCGGTGAAGAGTCGCCCACCGTCAGGCTCGTCAACAAGCTCATTATGGAAGCCGTGCGTGGCCGTGCATCTGATATTCACGTTGAACCCATGGCAGACCGTGTGCTGCTGCGGTACCGCATCGACGGCGTATGCCATGTTCGAGACAACTTGCCAAAGCGAATGCAATCGGCCTTGATTGCGCGGCTCAAACTGCTCTCGGGCGTCAACATTGCTGAGCGGCGGATTCCTCAAGATGGCCGCATCAAAATGGAAATCGACGGGGAACAAGTGGACTTTCGCGTGAGCGCCTGCCCGGCCTATCACGGCGAGTCGATTGTGCTGCGAATTTTGCGGCCCGACTCTGTCCGAATTGGTCTGCCGAACCTCGGATTTGAACCAGACCATCTCGAGAACTTCAATCGCATCATCCGCCGCCCGAACGGTATCTTCTTGGTGACCGGGCCAACTGGTTCGGGCAAGACTACGACGCTGTATTCGGCGCTCGATCTCTTGAACCGCCCCGATAAGAAGATCATTACTGCAGAAGATCCGGTGGAATACAGCTTCGCTGGTATCAACCAGTGCCAGGTGAACGAGAGCATTGGTCTGACGTTCCCAGCCATTCTGCGATCAATGCTGCGTCAGGCACCGAACATCGTGCTCATCGGTGAAATTCGTGACCGTGAAGTGGCAGATATTGCTATTCAGGCAGCCTTAACGGGTCACTTGGTGTTCTCAACTTTGCATACAAACGACGCGCCGTCGGCCATCACTCGTCTGGTGGACATGGGCGTCAAACCATATCTCGCGGCAAGTTCAATTCAGGCCATTATGGCTCAGCGGCTCATTCGAGTGTTGTGCCCAGAATGTGCCGAAGTCGACCCAAATCCTGACGCGCGCACGTTGGAGCTCGTGGACATTTCGCCCGAAGAAGCGCACGGCAAGGTCATGCGAGAGACCGGCTGCGGCAAGTGTGGTGGGGTTGGATTCAAGGGACGCAAGGCCATCTTTGAAATGATGACAATGACAACGGAGCTTCGCGAAATGGCCTTCGCGCATGCCACCGTTGCAGAAATGAGAAAGGTCGCCATTCGTAGTGGAATGCGATCATTGCTGAAAGATGGCAAGGTTAAGATTCTCAACGGCGTGACGACCATGCCAGAAATTGCACGATTCGCCCAAGCGGAAGTGCTCGTCTCAGCCAATATGGATTCCGAGTAGGAGGCTCGAACACTGCCCCACCAGGGTGTGTGAGATTATAGATATGTCAAGCATTCAGATCGATCGACTTCTCGATACCGTGATCCGCCAGGACGCATCCGACCTTCATATTTCGGTCGGGCGTAAGCCCACGCTTCGCCTCAGTGGCCGACTTCGCAGCCTTGATACCAAGGTGCTTGAGAATGAAGACACCGTGGCCTTGATGAAGTCCATTACGCCAGAGCGATGCCAGCAGGAACTTCAGGAGCACGGCAGTACTGACTTTGGTTTTGCCTATGGCGACCGTGCTCGATTTCGAGTTGCCGTCTTTCGTCAGCGTGGTTCGATCAGTATTGCGCTGCGGCTCATTCCAAATGAACTGTTGACATTCGATCAAATTGGCTTGCCGCCTATTGTGCGGGAGCTGATTCGTCGTCCACGTGGTTTGTTCGTCGTCACCGGCCCAACAGGCTCAGGCAAGACGACCAGCCTTGCGACAATGATCGATCACATCAACAGTAACTTTGAGCGTCATATCGTGACGGTTGAAGATCCGATCGAGTACTACCACTATCACAAGAAGTCTATTGTGAATCAGCGTGAGGTAGGCGTTGATGTGCCGACCTTCTCTGAAGCATTGCGGCGAGCATTGCGGCAGGATCCAGACGTCATTCTCGTGGGCGAAATGCGTGACCTTGAAACCATTGAAGCTGCCGTCGCGGCTGCTGAAACGGGTCACTTGGTCTTTGCGACCTTGCATACCACGGGTGCCTCCGGCACGATTAACCGAATTATTGATGCGTTCCCGACGAATCAGCAAGAGCAGATTCGAGTGCAGCTCTCTGTGACCCTCCTTGCTGTGCTCTCTCAGGTGCTGCTTGGTCGGTGTGACAAGAGCGGCCGCGTAGCCTCATATGAGTTCCTCGTTGTGACCCCTGCCATCGCCAACCTCATTCGTGAGAACAAGACCTTCCGCATTGACTCGGCCATCCAGACTGGCAGAAAGTTTGGTATGCAACTGCTTGATGACCACCTCTGGACCCTCTATGAGAAGGGGTGGATCAGCGCCGAAGACATGGTCGACAAGGCCCGCAGCGCCTCAGAGCTGACGAATCGGGTGCACAAGCTCGGAAAGTCGATCGGACGGGCTGAATTGGACCAAGAGGGCGGGGCAGTCACCTGACGCCGATCATTGCGTTTGGTCGCTGGCGTGGGCAAAAAAGATAGCGTAATGGGGTTGATGGGTGGGGATTCAGAGTGCATACTCATGAGTGTCGACCCACTCATACCGCCGAAGCTGGCGGCAATTCACATAGTGGAATGGGCCGGCGCGTGGCGTGGGGCTCCGTTCGCAGGCAATAGGTAAGGCCCATGACCGACGATTCAAAGCAACGAACTCAGCGCGATTCGCCTGACCCAGCTCGCCGCGAAGCCCGCAAAGGCTCGAGCAGCACACGCACCAAACGCCGCCGCGGCGAAGGTGGGGCGGCAGTGCAGTTAAAGGGCAGGCGATTCGGGCGCATCCTGACCAAACTGGGCAAGCTCACGCGTGACGAGGTCCATGAGGCCCTCGCGATTCAGCGAAAGCGTGGCGAGAAGGGTGACAGAAGCAAAGTCGGCGAGATCTTGCTTGAGCTTGGCAAGATCTCCGAGCAAGACATCTTGGAGGTCCTCGCAGGTCAGATTGGGTTGGATTTCGTTGAAATTGACCCGGAGGCGATCGACGAGTCGCTCGCTGAACATCTTCCAGCCGAAACCGCCCGCACTTATCAGATCATTCCTATGGCCTTTGATGCCGAGCGGAAGATCATCACGATTGCGATGAAGTCAGCCGACAACTACAGGGCTATCGACGATCTTCGTTTGCTGATGGGCTTCAAGGTGCAGGCTGTGGTGGCACCACCCGCCGCGGTTGATGCTGCCATCGAGCGACTTTATGCAGCGGGCAAGTCTGGCTCGTCCATGCTCGACATGATGGCGGCTATCGAAGATTCCGACACGCTTGCTGCTCTTGAGGGTCGTGGCGAGTCGATTGACCTTGACCAGCTAACCGCCGCTTCCGAGGACAACAAGGTGGTCAAGCTGCTCAATCTTGTCTTGCTCCAGGCGATCAAAGATAAGGCCAGTGATATTCACTTTGAGCCCTTTGAGGAAGAGTTCAAGATGCGGTATCGCATCGATGGCGTGCTGTATGAAATGGTGCCGCCGCCTGTTCACCTTGCCTTGCCGATCGTGTCTCGAATCAAGGTCATGGCCAACCTCGACATCGCCGAGCGACGTTTGCCGCAAGATGGCCGTATTGAATTAACCGTTTCGGGCAATCCAATCGACCTGCGTATCTCAGTATTGCCCACGATGTACGGCGAATCGGTCGTGATGCGTGTGCTTGATCGCAGTAATGTCGAGCTCGAAATCGATCGTGTTGGCTTGCGTGATGATGAACTCAGCACGATGAACGAGTTGATCCGCAAGCCAAACGGCGTTGTGCTTATTACGGGGCCAACCGGTTCTGGCAAGACAACGACGCTCTACGCAGCATTGAGCTCACTCAACGAGCCCACCGAGAAAATTCTCACCGCCGAAGATCCAGTCGAATATGACATTGACGGATTGGTGCAGTGCCAGGTCAATACTGACCAAGACCTCACCTTCGCTCGATTGCTTCGATCATTCTTGCGCCAAGATCCTGACACGATTCTCATCGGCGAAATTCGTGACCTCGAGACGGCGCAGATTGCTATTCAGGCTGCGCTCACTGGCCACTTGGTCTTCTCCACCTTGCATACCAACGATGCGCCGTCCACCGTGCTGCGAATGATCGACCTTGGCGTCGAATCATTCTTAATTACGGCGACAGTTGAAGCTATTGTCGCTCAGCGACTCGTGCGGCGGATTTGCATCAAGTGCAAGGAGGAATACACGCCAAGCGAAACTGAGCTGATGGAAGTCGAGCTGAGGCCAGCGGATGTTGTTGGCCGCACGTTCTTTCGAGGCGCCGGGTGTGATGCATGTAACGGCAGCGGCTACAAGGGCCGACTGGCCATCTTTGAGATTCTTGTCATGGACGATGGCATGCGTGAATTGATTATGACGCAGGCATCAACAGCTTTGCTTCGAACAGAAGCTCGGCGTCGTGGAATGCGAACCCTGCGCGAGTCCGGAATGTTGTCAATTTATGACGGTCGCACCACCATCGACGAAGTTCTGCGAGAGACCATCAACGAGGAGTAGTCCGGCTACTTGCCGGTGAGCACACGCTATGGCCACCTATAAATACGAAGCACTTGATTCCGCAGGGAAGCCCGCCTCGGGCACCGTAGAAGCGGAGAGCAGTGAAGACGCGATTCAACAGATTCGCGGGCAGGGGTTCTTCCCGACTTCCGTACGGGAGGGCGACGGCGGAGGCGGCAAGAAGGGCCTCCTCGGTAGTCGTGGAAAGTCAGGTGACAAGAAGAAGCAGAAGGCTAAAAAGGAACCAAAGGGCAAGGACGACAAGGAGAAGAAGGGGATTCAGATCAAGATCCCCGCGATCGGCAACGTCAATATCAAGATTCTGACGCAGTTTACGCGTCAGCTCTCCACGCTCCAAGATGCAGGTTTGCCGCTTCTTCGTTCGCTGCAGATTCTGCAACAGCAAGCGAAGCCCGGGCAACTCAAGAATATTTTGACGCAGGTTGTGTCCGACGTTGAAGCTGGCTCTACGCTTTCCGATGCGTTTGCCCGGCACCCCAAGGGGTTCGATCGGTTGTACTGCAAGATGGTGGCAGCCGGCGAAGTCGGTGGTGTACTTGACGTCATCTTGCAGCGGCTTGCAAACTTCATGGAGAAGGCCGCTCGGCTTCGCTCGCGAATTAAGGGCGCCATGATTTATCCAACCGTGGTCGTCATCGTTGCGGTGGCCATTGTGACTGGCATTATGTACTTCGTTATTCCCAAGTTCGAGGAAATCTTCGAAGACTTCGACATCACGTTGCCTGGGCTGACCCAGTTCTTGATTACCGCAAGTAGTTGGGTGGCCGGCAAGAATGATGGGCAGATGGTTCCCGGCTGGCTTTTCATCGTCTCGGCGCCATTTTTCATCTTCGTATTCCTTAAGTTCTTCCGAAAGACAGACTTTGGCCGGGCGGCAATCGACTGGACTGCGCTGAAGGTTCCTGTCATTGGTGAACTTGTAGAGAAGACAACTGTTGCCCGCTTTACGCGAACGCTCGGCACTCTTGTGTCGGCCGGCGTGCCGATTCTTGAGGCAGTCAATATTACGCGGGATACATGCGGCAACTGGGTCTTCGAGCGAGCGCTTCAACGTGTGCATGATTCCATTCGAGAAGGCGAATCGTTTGCTGTTCCGTTGCGTGAATCTAAGGTGGTTGACGGCATCGTTGTCAACATGATTGATGTCGGTGAAGAGACCGGCGACCTTGATGTCATGCTTATGAAGGTGGCCGACAATTACGACGAAGAAGTCGACGTTGCAGTGCAGGCACTTTTGAGTTTGATTGAGCCAATGCTCGTTGTAGTGCTCGGCACCATTGTCGGTGGCATTGTGCTGGCGTTGTTCATGCCGCTCGTGAAGATGATTCAGTCTGTGTCGGAGTCAAACTGATGTTCAGTCGTCGCGCATTTACAATGGTCGAGATTATGGTGGTCATGGCGATCATCGTGGTCCTCATTGGACTGCTCATTGTCGCCGCAGGCGGCGCGCGGCAGGCGGCTATGGCCTCGACAACCGGGTCACGATTGACAGCGCTTTCGCAGGCCGCGATTCGATTTGAAACCGATGCTGGCTATTTGCCGCCACTGCTCGACAATGATCGCGCCGGCATTGATGGCCTTGAGCCCACTCGCAAAGTACGTTCAAGTGGCTACCCCGACTATCTCGCCACGATGCAGCGGCGGTATTCCTATACGTCGCCAGCCGAGTATCTACTTGGCTACGGCACTGCTGCTGAAGATGGACACGATGGCTTAGGCATTCGGCGGCCAGGCGAAGACGGTTTCTGGAACGCATCGTGGAATGATGGCATCAACGGCGATCAGGGGCTGCAGACTGGCCGCTTTGAATTGCGTGAGCGAAAGCCAGTTCGAAGTGGACAACAGGGCACAGTGATTGGCCCGTATCTCGAACTTGATGATCCCAATATGCTCGGTGCTCTTGGCTGGGACTTGGCCGATCAAACTGATCCTGATGGCCGCGGCGAATGGGATGGAAGCATTGACCCCGCCACCAATCAGCCGGTCGTTTACTTCCCCGGCGACCCTGGGTACTCAGCGGATGCGCCAAAGGTCATCGTTGACGCATGGGGCACTCCAATTCGGTATTACCGCGTGAATCATCCGGCGGGCTCGCCAAGCATTCGGTATCCGGCAAGCTACGAACCAGTCGGGGGTGGTGGATGGCGATATACACCCACGCTCTCCGAGTTCTTTGCCTTGCGTCCATGGGATGTTGGCGAGGGCGAATCGGTGGTGTCGTGGTTCAACGACGGAACAACACAGTGGGGCGACTTTAGTGCACTGGACACGGGCGGTCGTCGTGGTGATCCAACGACCACCCGCACGCTCATGGACGGCCGCTTTGCATTCGCTTCAAGCGGGCCCAACCGGCAGATGTATGACTGGGCCCGTATTGACTTCCCGGGGCTTTCTTTGAACGGGCTCTCTGATGGCCGAGGCGATCATGCCGAGCTTGATTCACTTGCCAGCGGGTGGTACGAAGATGGCATGGACGTGCCGTGGATTGGTAAGCCAGCTTTCCAGGCCGGTGTGGTGGCAACCGAAGAGGCAAACCGGGACAACATTGTGGAGGTCGGCAAATGACTCGCATTCGAAGTGGCTTTACGATGATTGAGTTGATGGTGGCCATGGTCATTATCGCCATCCTTGCCGCCATCACGCTCTCGATTGGCTCGGCGGTCATCGAGTCGGCCGACAGAAGAAAGACGCATGATGTGCTGGCGCTTCTTGATGCTGCGATGACCGAG
>CAVOCO010000009.1:0-11736 GCA_963694215.1 Phycisphaerae bacterium | reverse complement strand
AAGCGGTTCCGGCTCGATCTGAAGCGTTACCCATCGGGCGACGAAGGCATCGAGGTGTTGTGGAACCGGGAAGCGATTGAAGATGAAGATCAGGCGGCTCGTTGGAACGGCCCATACATGGAACAGCCTGTGACAAGCGATCGTTGGGGGGGCGAATTGGTGTACACCTTCCCAGGTGAGATCATTGGTGAGTCCACCTACGACCTGGTGTCAATTGGTCCGGATGGCGAAGAGGGGACCGATGACGATATTACGAATCATGATCGGAGAAAGACCGCCGACGGTGACTTCGAGCAAAATGAGTCGTTCACGGGCGAGAGCGAGTCGCTTGGCGGATGAGTCGCCCGAAGCCGCGCGAGTGCTTCCGCGCAGGCATCACATTGTTGGAGTTGATGATCGTATTGATGGTACTTGGCGCGATCGGTGCGTTGGTATTGCCGACAGCGACTTCATTGCTTGATCGGGCTGCGTTTGACTCAGATGTGCAGCGTGTGCGAGCGGCATTAGTCGAGTGCAGAGTAATTTCTGAACGGCTCGGTACGTCACTTGAAATTGTGCTTGAACCAGGTCGACTCGCAGCACGCCCGTGGCCGTATGGCGAAGAAGGCACAGCCGAACCAGTCCTGACAGTTGAACTGACCACCATCAAGGACAGTGACGGGGAGGAACTCGAGGGCGCCATTGTGCTTGCCGTGGCTTTGCCCGATGGGACGTTTATTAGCAACGGACCAATTGGTATGGAAGATGGGCACGGCCGCGAGACGCAGCTGATACTGGATCCCTTGAGCGGCGCGGTCATTGAGGCGGCTCCATGAACACGCGGCGCGGAGCAATGCTGCTTGAAGTCTTAGTATCGCTCGCCATTGTGGTGGGAGTGGCAGCATTTTCAATCAAGGCAGTTGGTGATACCGAGCAGGCGATTGATCGGGCCGATCGACGCAGGCGTTGCATGGATGTTGCCGCTTCGGTGACGGCTATGCTTGATGCAGGCCTAATTGGTGTTGGTGATTTGCGAGGTCGATTGCTTCCAAAAGTGGACGGACTTCCGCTAGATGACGGAGCTGCGGTGCCACTTGAACTCGAAGCGACCACGGCTCGCACACAGTGGAGTGGCGTGATCTTATTGAAACTGGTTGTTTCCGAGCAGGGCGATGATGACCCTGTGCAGGCCACACTGCGGCAAATTGTCATGTTGCGAGCCCGTCGAGGGGAAGAACTGCAGGAAGATGACTTGTTTGAGGGATTGGAATGAATCGTCGCGGCTTTACATTGCTTGAGGTGATGTTGGCGATCACTATTCTGATGGCCTTACTTGGGGTCATGTCACAGTTCACATGGTCACTTGGGCAAGGCCAGCAGCGGGCCTTGGATCGGCTTGACCGCCAAGCGGCAATCGATGCCATCATTGATCGGATCTCCCTCGCACTCGACACAGGATCTGCATCTGCGGTGGGTGAGCCTGGCTTTCATGGCGAGGCTACGTCTTTGCAGATGTACTTGTCTCAAGACCGGCCAGACAGTTCACACGCCAAGGGGCTTGGAGCGCGGAGGGCAATTGATATTCAGTTTGATCAGCAGCAACACACCGTTCAGCTCAGCGGAGGCGCGATGCTTCCGCTTGGAGATCTTCGGCTGCGCTATCACAACGGTCAACAGTGGCAAGACTCGTTTGATTCCATCGAAGAGGGAGGCCTGCCGACCGCCGTGTTGGTGGAAGCGTGGTTGCATGAGGGCATAATGGATGCGTCCGAAGCCGATATCCCGCCGGATCGGCGGCGGGTCATGACAGTTGTGGGCGCTTGGAGGCACACCCCATGAACGAGCGGCGTGGCATTGTGCTTGCGGCTGTGATGGTTGTCGCGGCAGCGTCTTTGTGGACCACAGTGGCGCTGCTGGCCCGGGCTGGAGTAGAAACAGCTGGCATCGATGGTGGTTCTGAATCCATTCAAGCAGAGTCCGCTATGCGATCTGCTGTCTTGGTGTATGCAAGTGAACTCTATGAGCAGCGTGAGAGGTTGCGAGTGGGCGTGGCTGCAGAACTTGATGAGCAGGTCGTGCTGTGGGAATCGGGCACGCGGGCAATGGTCGCTCGGCTTATCCCCGTGGAAGGTGAGCAGCGTGTCGTCGCTGAGGCGAGCCGGCTTGATATCAATTACGCAACGGCCGATCAGCTTGACCATGTCATCGGATTTTCTGAGTCGATTCTGCGTGCACGGGGGCGGCATCGATTTGAAGATTCACGCGAGATACTTTCATTGCTTGACCGCTCTGCTGTTGAGGCCACCAGCGACGGCGGACTGTGCGAGCGATTGACTGTGCACGCGCATGAGCCCAATGTGCAGCAGAATGGAAATCTTCGAATCAACCTTGCGGTTCCATGGTCTGAGGAACTCGGCGATCGAATACGAACGCGCTTTGATGAAAATACAGCCGAGGCGCTGCACGGGGTCTTGAAAGACAATCCAGTACAGACAGATGCTGATTTAATGCGGCTCATCTTGGCATTTAAGTTGGATCCGAGTGCTTGGCCTGGTGCGCTGGATGCGTTCTCAATGGAACCCGTGCACTATCGACTTGGGCGGATTGACATCAACACAGCGTCGGCTGAAGTAATGGCGAGTTTGCCTGGGGTGACGTCAAGTCAGGCGTCCGCCATGGCGGAGCGTCGATCTTCATTAGATTCCGAGCTTCTGGCAACGCCCGCCTGGCCATTTATTGAGGGGTTGCTGCCAGTCGAAATCGCGGTAGATTTCCTTGATCGGACCACGACAGGATCATGGACGTGGCGGGTCCGTATCGCGTGTGGCGAACTACCAAATGATGAATTGGATGCGCCTTTTACCAGTGTACAAATTGCCGAGGTCGTACTTGATGTGGCAGGAGAGCGGCCGCGAATTGCCGCGATGCGAGACATTACGATGCGGACGCAGACTGTGGCGTGGCCTGAGTACCTTGATGAATCACAAGAAGAAGATGTCGCTGACGAGGTCATTGATCCGTCCGACGATGAGGTCAGGATTGAGGGCGAGGAGTCCGATCCACCAATGCCTACTGAACCAGATACACCTGTGGCAGTTGATGAAGATGGCCGCCTTGGGCGATGGCGACCGTAAATACGAGTAGGATCCTCCTGCCATGAGCCGCTGCCGAATTGCAATCGAACTTGGACCGCGACATTTGCGTGGTGTCGCTGTTTCGTGCTCAGGGAAGAGCATGCGTGTGGTGGCATCCATCGTGCAGCCACGTCCAGAGATGGATGCAGATGCAGTTGCCGAGTGGATTCGAACGACGCTTGATGAGGCAGGCCTTCCGTCGTCGCGGTGTCTGCTCGCAGTGTCTCGAGATGATGTCGTGATCAAGCGGCTCATGATCGAGACTCCGTCTAAGGGTGAGTTGCCCGCCATGGTCGACATTGCCACGCGTGATGAATTGCATCTTGATGGCGGCGAAGCAATCATCGACTTCTTGCTAGACCACACGGCAGGATCCGAATCCAATCTACTCGCGGCAGCTTTGCCTGAGTCATCGCTTCAGCGTGGCAAGAAAAGAATGGCCGCGGCAAAGCGTCCGGTTGAATGCATGTCACTTCGGTTGCTCGGCGCAGCGCAACTGGCCGCCGATCCACACGGTGGTCGAGTCGCCTGTATCGATGTAAGTGGAGATGGTGCAGAGTTCACGCTGCTTGAAGGTGGCGATGTGCGTATTGCACGCGCGGCGACATTGCCAGGGGGAAGCGACGAGGAATCAGCCAAAGCCGCTATTCGCGAAGCACGACGAACATGGATGAGTTGGAGAGCAGAGGCAGGGACCGCGGTCATTGACCGTGTGGTACTCATTGGCCCCGATGGGCTGACCACTCGAATCCAAGACGCCATGCCCGAGATTACAGACGCCTCGGTGACGGTGCTATCTGGTTATCCAAGAATTGATCAAGCCAACCATGATGTGAGCCGACTGTGGCCTCTGCTGGGGCTTTTGCAGGCGCACCACACAAGTCAGCCTCTTATTGACTTCACGTCGCCTCGCAAGGCTTCGCTTCGCTTCGAGCGTCGCCGGCAGGCTGGTTTGGCTGCAGTGGGCGTGTTGATCGTGCTCTTTGGAATTATTTGGACATGGGGCAATAGCCGCGTGCAATCGATGCAGCGGCAGCTTGATTCGATCAACCTTCAACAATCAATGCTTGAGCCGAAGTGGCTCCGATATCACCGTGATCGCTATCGACTTGCTCATTTGGATCTGTGGTCATCTGTCCAGCCCGATTGGGTGCATCACCTAGCGGTGGCGGTTGATCGGTTGCAGCCGGCCGGCGCTTTGGTGCTTGATGAAGTGTCCGCTGCATTGGACTACAAGGGCATTGATGCGCCGCGGCGTGGAAAGGTGAGTGACTGGAAGCCGGTCGTGTCGGCGCGTCTTGTGCTCGAAGCAGAGGCTCAGAGCCGAGAGGTTGGCGAGGATTTTCGGCAACACTGGGTTGAAGACACCGCCTGGCATGTCGCGACTGCTGGCGCCGATACAGAAGACGGAAAGCGTCTTCCATTTGGAGTCACTATTCGCCTCCACTCGCCAGATGATTCTGAGCCACAGCCGGTTGATGTAGAGCCGAAGCCATGACGCCACAGATCAAATTGAGGGTCATGGTTGGTGTCACTGGTGCTGTGTTTGTAGCTGCGGTATTCTGGGCCACGCAGTCATGGGTGATCTCCCCGCAGCAGGCGATGAGTGTACGCATCGACGCAGCCCGAAAGACGCTTGAGCGGCGCCGAGCAGATCTCTTGGGTGTGGATCGTCTTCAGAAGAAACTTGACGTCTACGCGAGCCGCACATTCGGTGGCTCTCAGGAGGAAGTCGATCACTCGCTTCGCGCAGCATTGTCGACACTTGGAGAGGCTGCTGGCTTATCTGATGTTGCGGTTGATACGTCGCCGGTCAAGGGAGTTGAATCACCTGGCCGCCGAGACTTCAAGGGCACCGCAGGAAAGGCGATGCGTGACGAGGTCGACTTCGTTGAAGCGCCAGCGACATTTCGCGCAACAGGAACATGGCCGCAATTCAACGCGATGTTGAGCACGTTGTCGGGTGAGCCATGGATACGACAAGTCGAGGGCCTTCGCGTTATTGGCAAGGACAAGGGTGGCATGGTCGACGTGGTGATCAAACTGCGAACGCTCTTTATTCCCAACCGTACGCCGGGTCCCATGCCACTGGCCGAAGGAGTGGAGTGGCCCGAATCGCTTGCTGGTGCCAGCCCCTTTGTATTGCCGCCGCCGGTTCCCGTGATTGCTACTCCTGCCGTCCCTGCAGCCTCGGTAAAACAGCCTCCCCCAGGCTGGGAGCGATGGCGGGTGACTTTCGTTGGTCGCATTGAAGGCGCAGATGAAGTGCATTTGCGGGCTGGAAAAGGGCAGAGGCGACAGCTCTCGGTTGGCCAGGCCGTGGACGGGTGTGTGTATTTAGGCAATCAATCCGACGCAGATGGATTTGACGAGGCGCTGTTCCGGAGGACCAATGGGACGTGGCTCGTCGGTCCTGGGGTTTCCTTTTCAGACCGCACGGCCGTGGCGAGGTAGACTGCAACGAGATAGGTACGCGTTGTGACGCGACAATTAAACGCCGGTCAGGAGGACAGGCATGATGAGGCTGACAGGATGTGCTGCCTACGCATGGGTGACATGCGCCGTGTTGTGTGTGGTTGGTTCCGTACGCGGAATGGATGGGGGTGCTTTGCCCCCTGAAACATCCATTCGCCTTGCCTTCCGAGGCGCGACCATTGACGACGTTCTTGACTCGCTCAGCCGCATGAGCGGTTTGCCAGTTGTCCTTGATTCCGAAGTGCCCGCGGGCACCATCGACTTCGTGTCACCAGAAGATCACAGTCTCGAGTCTGCGCTTCGTGTGTTGAACACGGTGCTCCAATCTCGTGATGTGAACATTCGTGTAGTCGATGGAATGTTGCATCTCGAGAAACTCGATGATATGCAACGTCAAGACCTTCCTACATTTGTTGGAACACTTCCGACTGACGTGACACCCGATACGCTTGTTACGGTTGTGCGTCCGCTTGAGAGCGCGATGGCAGAGCCGATAGCAGAACGACTCTCGCAAATGGTTGGCCAGTACGGCGCCGTAGTTGCAATGGTTGGCCAGAACGCAGTTGTCATTACCGAGACGGCGTCCAATGCGCGTCGCCTTCTTCGTATGCTTGATGCGCTTGATCGACAAGACCCTGATGGGTTGATCGAAGTGTTCCAGGTCAAGAATGTCGCGGCATCATCGTTGGTCAAGCCCTTGACTCAGCTCATGACTATCAAGGTCGAGAAATACATACCTGGAAAGAAAGGCAAGTTGCAGAAAGTCGAAGAGACATCTCTTGCCGGTTTGACATTTGCAGCTGATGACCATGCTGGGCTCATCATCGCAAAAGGTTCGCAGAGTTCATTGACCAAACTCGGCGAGGTTGTACGCATGCTTGATGTGCCTGGCGGCGCTGGCGGCGCGCGAACGGTGCGGACCATTCCACTTGCGGTGCTCTCGCCAACAGATGCAGTGAAGCGACTCAAGTCGGTTGTGCAGGCCATGCCTGAAGCGAGCAGGCCGCAGCTTGTGGCGTTGCCTGAACGATCGAGTGTTGTCATTACGGGGCCGAGCAACGAAGTAGATGAACTTGTAGCCGTGCTGACCGCGATCGAGGGCAACTGGCCACAGAGCGAAGCGGTCGCAATGGAGTTGCTTCCACTTGAGTCAGCTGAGCCAAAGGCTGTTCAAACAGCTCTTATGGGCATTTTGAGCCCCGCTCAGCGTGCACGAGTCAAGATTGGTATCGCCCCTGATGGCCAGTCGCTCCTTCTCAGTGGGCCGTCTGACGATGTTGCCGCTGTGTCCAGAATGGCTGAGGCGCTTGATCTTGGTGGTGCTGATGTGCCAGCCATTCGCACGCTTCGTCTTCGCCCAGGCTCGCTCAGTGAAGTGATGCAGGCCTATACGACACTGGCCCAGACGCACGAACTTCCATCTGAAGTTGAGATGGCAGTAGATCCTGACACTGGGGTTATCAGGCTTGTTGGCAAACCGGCCGACGTGTCTGCCATGGCGTCGCTCCTGCAATCTTTGACAGAGACTGTCGTAGAGGAACGCGAAACGAAACAGTTCGTCTTGCGTCATGTTCGTCCTTCACGGATTGGACGCATTGTTGCCGCATCGGCAAAGTCATTACTTACGCCATCTGATGGCACGCCATGGACTGTGGTGGATGTCAAGGATGTGGACTCACTTGATGTTCTGCTTGTGACGGCAGCGCCGCGTGAGATGGATACCATTTCATCAATCATTGACTCGCTTGATCGCGCAGTACCCACCGACTCGATTGTTCGGATGATGCAGTTGCAGGGCGCGCCAACATCGGTGATCGATCAGGCTGATGCAGCGTTCCTAGAAATGGGTGGTGGCGGATTCGGCATCACTCGACCTCGCGTTGAACTTGATAGCAGTGGCGATCGCATCGTGCTCTCTGGATCCAACGAGTCGGTTGCGCTCTATGAACAAGCGTTGCGTCGGTATCTTGATCTTTCGGGGCCTGCTAGAGCAACACGAGTGCTCACGCTGCAGTTTGCATCTCCTCTAGAAATGGCCACACTCCTAAGTGATCTTGCCAACACGCGTGGGTCACTTCTCGCAGATGGCAGCATGTTGCCTTCGATCGAAGCGTTCGACGAGGTCAATGGGTTGCTTGTGACGGGTACAGATCGTCAACACCAGGCCATTCGCAGCCTTCTGCAAACACTTGACGTTGCCGACCCTGCAGACTCACCGCCGCTTCGTATCTTGCAAGTGAAGGTTGCCGATGCAGGTGGTCTCGCCCGCACATTGACGGCTCAATACGCTGCTCGTTCAGCAAGAGATCGATCCGCGCGGCCTGTTCGAATTACGGCAGACGTTGCAACAGGAACGCTCTTGGTATCGGTGCATGCAGATCTTCTTCCTGAAATCGAAGCAATCGTTGAAGAACTCAACACCGTTGAGCGGCCTGAGATTGATGGCCGTGAGATCCGAATCTTCGCACTGAAGGTTGCCAATGCGGATCATTTGTCCCGGACGATCGAACAAATGTTCCCCCAGCCACCAGCGCCTGTGGACCGTCGTGGTCGACCGCTCGTGCATTTGCAGGGGCCGCGAGAAGTATTGGTGCGGGCGGACCGTGGAACCAACTCGCTTATTATTGAGGCTCCCCTGCGTCGTATGGCGAGCCTTGAGGAGCTCGTTTCCAACCTCGATCGATCTCAGCGGGATCAGGGCGAGATTCGAACATACTCGGTTGATCGCAAGCGGCTCAATTCATTGGTCTCCATGCTGCGGCAGCTTGATGCCCAGGGCATGTTGCTTGATGAACCTGATGCGCGACAGGCCGAACTGACCATGACGCCTGAAATCTTGAGCGGCACACTTGTTGTGAGTGGGCCACCTCAGGCATTTGATCGCATCGAGCAATTAATCGATGAGTTTGATGCGGCGACGCCATCGGCGCCTCGCGCCGACCTTCGCATTATTCCAGTTCAGAATGGTGACGCACGGGCAATGCAAGCGGTCATTCGACCAATGCTTCTTGATCAAACTCGGTGGCCAACTGAATTGCAGGCAGCCGTGGAAGCGGGCATTCGCATCCCGCCGCCAACCGTGACAGCCGAGCCGACCACCAATCGATTGATCATCAGTGCGCCAGAATCGCTTATGCCAGTCGCAACGGCGCTTATTACGCAGCTCGATCAGCCTCGTGAGGGCGTTGCAGATGCCGACGTGCAGGTCATCCAGCTTCGTGGATCTCGAGCCGAAGCCGTTGCCTCATCCGTACAGAGTGCACTTGCGGCCCGGGCGATGTTCTACCCGGGTCGTACGATGGCGTCAGTTGTTGCAGCTCCATCAGGCACTGCTCTTTTAGTGACCGGCACGCCCGATCAAATCGTCCATGTGCAGACTATTGTCAAGGCGCTCGATACTGGAGTTGCGCACGATGATGTCCAGGTTCGGACGGTGTACTTGAAGCTGGCCAGGGCCGAGCAAGTTGCGCCGATGATGACAGAGCTGCTTGGGCAGAACGCTCTGACGGAAGCCGAGCGAGCACACCGCTTGCGTTTCAGGTTGCCAATGCCTAATGAATCAAACGGGGTTCGCGTAGCAGCAGACGAGCGACTGAACGCCATTATCATTGCTGGTCGCGGACCAGAACTTGCTGCTGCAGCTGAGATGGCCAAACAACTCGACTCCGTGGCTGGAGAGGCGTCGACCTCTACCGTTCGAGGAGTGCAGGTGGTTCCAGTTCGTAATGCCGACCCCGTTGAACTTGCTGCAAGTATTGAAGCAGTCTTTGCAGGTACCGAGGGAGATCGCGCTCCGGTCGTTCGCGTTGACCGAGCGAGCGGAACACTTTTGATCCGGGCCAGTGCCGATCAGATGAAGGCAATTGATGACATCGTGCGACGGGTCGATGCTGCCGCGCTCACGAGCAGCCGACGAATGCAAATGGTTCCGATTGATCCATCACAGGGTTCAGCCTCGGAAATTGCTGAGACGCTCAAGCGCATGCTTGAGCAGAGTGGTAGCCCCGCCGTAGAGGTCATTACGATTGAAGAGCTTCTAGGTGAAACGCCCTCTGAGCAGAGCAGTGTGGCTTGGCCAATGTCGCCGCGTTTCTTCCTTGCGATGAGCGCCTTTGGGGCAGCGCCGACTGCTGCTGAGGTTTCGATTGCAGTTGATCCAGCAAGCAATAGTCTCGTCTTGATTGGTAGTGAACGTGCAGTTGCGCGTGTTCAGGGATTGCTGAACGACGTGTTGTCCCAACTCCCCATGTCGCCGGGTCGACTTCGACGCATTGAGCTTGGAGATCGCGTTGATGCGGGCCGGCTTGCAGGGCTGCTTTCGCAGTCCATGCGGCAAGTGACACCACCGGCCGGACGCCAAGGTGATTTGTCTCGGCGCGTATCTATCATTGTTGATCAAGACACAAATGCGCTCTTAATTACCGCTACTGACTCCGACTTTGAAACAATCACGGCCTTGATCCAAGCAGTTGCGGCGCCAGCCGATGACCGTGCTGTGGTGGTGAAGGTGTATCCCCTGGTAAGCGGTGGCGCTGACCGCGCGGCTGCACACATCAATGGGTTACTGCAGGGCACGTCTCGTTCGTTACAGGCAGGTCGTCTTCGGAATCTCGCAGTGACGCTGCTTGGCGGCGAAGAAGAGGTCGAGGCCACATTCCGACCGAGCCGTATTCACGTGAGCGCTGACGCACGAAGTGGGTCACTGGTGGTCATGGCACCGCCAGAAGCGATTCCGTTTCTTGATCGCTACGTCGAGATGATGGATCAATCGCCGGTCATAACGGCATCGACATTGCAGATCTTCCCGTTGGAGCATGCTGAGGCCAGCAGTTTGTCACGTACTTTGCGGAGCGTGCTCCGCGCCCGGTTCAATTCGATGTCAAGGGCTGGTATTTCGCAACTGCGGCCAGAAGTTACTGCAGATGTGCGAACAAATTCATTGCTCATAACGGCTGATGCGATGCAGCTCAGTGAGGTGTCAGAGCTGATTGGACAACTCGATGCGCCAATTGGTTCATCGATGCCACCACTCAGGACGATTGCGATCAAGCGAGCCAAACCATCACAAGTGGCCAGATTATTGAAGCAGGCTATTGTCGATGGTCGCGGCGCGAAAGCGAGCACGACGACCATATTGGCAGATGATGCATCAGGCGTATTGCTTGTTCGAGCTGATGAAGAAACCTCCCGTGAGATTGACAGCCTTCTGGCCGAGATTGATCGTGATGCCACCGAGGAATATCAAGTTCGCACTATTGCGTTGAAGCGGGCAGATGCTGCCACGGTGGCTTCAGCGCTCCAAAATCTCTATGACGACCGCGCCCGCATTTCCGGCGGCGGCGGGCGTCGCATTACGGTTATTGGTGATGCCGCAGCAAAGGTCTTGCTCGTGGCTGCCTCAGATGGCGACTACGCCGCCTTGCAAGAAATTGTCTCTCGGATTGATTCGCCTGCGTCTGGAAAAGAGATTGAGATTCGACTCTTCCCGCTCGAGCACGCAGATGCTCGCGATATTGCCAATGAAGTATCTGGCATGGTGTGGGAGCTGACCTACGGCGGCATGTGGATGTTTGAGCGATCTGGGCAAACGCAGCCATCAAGCAAAACTGTGGTGATGCATGATGATCGCCTCAATGCACTCATCGTGACGGGGTATGGCGACACGTTTGATGCAGTTGAGCAAGTGATCGCGATTCTTGATCGGCCAACCGCTGCAGGATTTGCCAGAACCATCAAAGTCTTCCCGATCCGGAGTGCTTCGGTCGATCTCGTACGTGGCGTTCTCTTCGATCTTTTCGATACCAGTGACCGGATGGCGGGCTCAACACGGCATGACATGCAAGTACGGTTTGACGCGGTTCGCCGCCTCTTGGTGGTCTCTGGCACCGAGGAAGAGCATGCTGAGATCAAGAGCTTGATTGCAACGCTCGATGACTCAGGTGAGGGCGAGTCTATTGTTCAGACCTTTGCCCTGGACAACGCGCGGGCGAGCGAGGCGATGGAGATCCTGCAGACTTCTCTTGGTCTTGATGATCGGGGCGTGGCGCGCGGGACCATCATGCAAGATCCGGCGGGAGGACATCCTGTGGCGGTCACCGCGAGAATCGCAGCCGATGCTCGGTCCAACGCGCTGATCGTGACTGCGCCC
>CAVOCO010000008.1:0-12079 GCA_963694215.1 Phycisphaerae bacterium | reverse complement strand
TTCACAACTTAAGTCCCCCCAAAACATTGTGAAGTCTTGAACAATGTTGCCATTCTCAAGAATGTGCGGTGTAATGGTCGAAATCTGAAATGGTTCTCAGCATATATGACTCATCTCATCAGGACTCATATGAACGAACCCCGCACCCCCGAAGGATAAAGACAGACTCGTGTCACGACTAAACACATCACCAAAGAACAAACGACCAGCTGAATCCGCGTCAAACCACGCGGATTCTGCCGCATTGCCGCAAGCCGATGTGTTGATTCGCTCGCTCGATCGCATCCTTCGCCCCGAAGGCGACGAACCATTCATCATGGCCTGCGGCGGACTCTCGCGCCTTCGCGCCAAGACGGGCTAGACGCTACAAACGTCTGCTCGATATCGTGGCGATATGGCCACTACTACACTCTCCATCAAACGACTCTCGCCCCTTGCTGTTATCCCTGCCTATCAATCGGGTGGCGCTGCAGGGCTCGACCTGCATGCTGCCATTGCTGAGCATGTGGTCATTGAACCTGGCCAGATTGCGATGATCTCCATCGGCATTGCCATTGCGCTGCCGCCAGGGCACGAAGGCCAAGTGCGTCCTCGATCGGGGCTTGCTAGTACACATGGCATCACCCTTCCCAATGCACCTGGCACGATCGACGAAGACTATCGTGGCGAAGTCCGCGTGCCCCTCATCAATCATGGGCACACGCCATTTACCGTCGAACCCGGAATGCGAATCGCACAAATGATTGTGGCTCCGGTCACACACTGCAGCATTGCAGAAGTCGATGAACTTGACGAAACGGGGCGTGGAGCCGGCGGGTTCGGTTCGACGGGGTAAACGGGATCAGTCCCCACACAGGCGGCACGATCCAGTTTCACGTCATTCCCCAGCGTGGGGACTGTGGCCCTTTACTATCTCGGTGTATAGAGAGCAAGAAGACCAAGGCCACGCAGCGGGCACTGATCTCTTTGAGGCATCACTACCCACCGACTCCGCCTGCGGCGACACCAACAACCCCATCAAAGCCAGTCAATCCCAGTGGCTCACGGGCGAAGAATGGCTCTGCTGCAGCGACGCCAATGCGGCTTCCGAAGTAATGACCAGCTGATTTCACCCATTCCAGGACCTGGCGATTCTTCTCAGGCAGAACAAACTGCGTCTTGTACGCCACGATTGAGTCGTGCTTCCGCTGCTCAAAGCCAGTGATGTCTACTAAAAATGATGGCTGCGGAATGATCCGCAAATGCGTGCAGTAGTAATGGAACACCCAGCGCGGATAGATTGGCTCACCCGGCAAGTCAATCTTTGTGAGCTTTGCATCGAACCGAGCATCTTCCACAATACGAGTGACGGCACGGTGATCCGGATGCGCGTCTTCTGAATATGGCACAAACAACATATCCGCTTGGTGTTCACGAATGACACCCGCGACAGCATGCCGCGCTTCGATCGTGTGCTCAACGAATCGATTGCGAAGACCAAGCTGCACACGACGCACACCAAGAATATCGGCTGCCTTGGCGGCCTCCTGAGCGCGAGTCTCTGGATCGCCGTGCGGCGTCGGCTCACCATCTGTCATGTCCACAAGCACAACGTCGTGCCCTTGCTCTGACAATCGAGCGATTGTGCCGCCCATGCCAAGTTCCTGATCATCTGGGTGTGGTCCGAAAATAAGAATGCGTGTCATATGGTCAACCATATTACTCAGCAGGCTCTTCTGAGCGCGGCTCGGTACCCACAAGCGAATTCACCAACTGCCACTGCCGTTGCCACGCGGCCTGATCGCCGTTGATGGCAGAGTACCGAATAGCCTCCATCGCATGAAAAAGTTGCCCGCCTTGTCCTGGATTCCACAGCAGCCGATCCAATGGGTCTGCTGGCCACCCGAGCATCTCAAGCGTCTGATTAAGCCGTGGAGGAACGCTGTATCGATCCGCCAAGATGAGCAACGCATCGTGCATCGTATTGTCATCTTCGCCCGCTTCCACCTTGTGGGCTGCTGCCATCAATTGAGTCTTCATCTCACCGTCATCTGATTCCCACACTTCAGGCCAACTGCATCGAACGAGTACGCCACGCTGCGCTGAGACATTTCGAATATGCGAAATCGCTGTATAAGCGGCTGGATGTAGCCACGGATCACCACAGACCACGAGCCACTCGGCCTGTTTTTCAAGCTGCGCAAGCGCCTTGACAATCCTTTGATCAAGAACCCGAACCGCTGTACGAAGATGCATTGTGCCTTGCCATGCTGGAATCGCCATTGCAGTTGACGCAATGCGAATGGTGGCAATCAGCTCCAAAATAGGCAGCGGGCCCCCCCCCATTTCTTGCATCGTGGCGAATGCATGCCGGACACTTTGGCAAACATCTCGACGTGCTCCAGCACACAACAGAAGTGCTACAGCCTCTTCGCTAAGGCGTTCTAGCGGAGATGGGTCGAGCTGGCGGAGTGCCTCGGCAATCTCTCGTCCGCCAAGAAGCGGCGACTCTGGCGAAGCCAGTTCCATCGACAGAATGGCTGAGGCGGCGACTTTGGCGTCAACCTGGTCAATCCACGCATCGATCTCGCCAAGATGCCGAAACCACCATGCCACGCGTGGCTCCCGCGTGGCCTGATGATCTGTGGGCGCGTGAGATGTCAAATGCTTCAGCATCGCCATGCGAACCCGGGCCTTCAATGCTGCGGAAGGCTGTGCCCGGGACTCCCGCCGGTTCAGCAGCTGGATATCGCGCTGGAGCTGCAATTCCAAGTCACGTCGCCACCGCATCATTTCAGGCTGCGTGCCGCGATCACCGGTGAGCTGTTGGCTATGAAATCGAGGCACATGGCGACCCTACCACGGGTCACTTCAGTGCGTTTTGGTCGTTCTCGGCAGATCGCCTTGCCTTCAACTGCTTCTCCCGGCCGCACCCGGGCGGTCCGTATTCAATCCAGTTCAGCATCAGGCCCTCTGGTGGCATTGTGACTCCTGCTGCAGATCGCTCAGCGGCATCAATTACGGCCGGCATTGAGTCGGCACATCGCCGCCCCGCACCAACTTCAACGAGCGTTCCAACAAGTATCCGCACCATATTCCACAAGAACCCTTCACCTCGCACGGTAATAGTGGCAACTTGTGGTTCGGAAAGAGTTACTTCGCAAGCGGTGACCGTACGAACCGTCGATTCGCGTCCATGGTTCAGCCGCGTAAAACTTGCAAAGTCGTGTCGCCCTGCAAGCGATGCTGCCGCCACATTCATCGCATCGCTATCAAGATCCCACGGTACCCATGCCAAATGGTGACGATCAAACAATGGACGCTGATGCGCTTCCCGCCGGCCATATGCCACGCGGTAGGCATACTCCTTACCTACGACATCACCAATGACGTTGAACGCATCTGGTACGACTTCAGCAGCGAGCACTCGAATGTCTTCGGGCAAGCGTGATGAAATCGCTGGCGGAAAGCGATCCACATCCATTCCACTCGTGGTGTCAAAGGCAGCAACTTGACCAACCGCATGCACGCCAGAATCTGTTCGTGATGCACCGTGAACCGACACTTTTTCTCGCACGACTTCCCGCACAGCATGTTCGAGTACACCCTGAGCCGTCCGGAGTGGCTCCTCATTCGGGGGATGTTGCTTTTGCCAGCCGAAGAAATCGGTCCCGTCGTAAGCGACCGTCAACTTAATACGTCGCGATGCCATATGCAAAAAAGAGGTCAGTGACCAAACAGATTCCCGGGCGTGAACATCTTCTCGGCTTCAAAGAACGCAAGGGCCGAATCGACATCCGGGAAGATTTTGGTTGCGGTCTCGGTAATGAATGGTGATGGCGGCTTGGATGGCTTCCACACCACATAGACCTCCTTGGTGTGCTCCCACGCATGTTGGAGTTCACGCTCCACACCGCTTGAAAGCCCTGGCATACCACCAGGAAGTTCGGGCACAAGCGACACAATCATGTCGCTTTGGTCGATAAGCTTGAAGTCTCGCATGTAGATCTGCCCGTCGACATCACCCGCAATATCGAGCACCTCGCGTACTCGCACGCGAAGTTCGTTGCCCTCACGGCCGCCGTACGCGTGAGGCGTGACATCAATCCAATCGTGCCCTGCCTTGGCTGCCTCAATAGCACGGTCAAGCAAGAGCTTCTCATCAACGTCGGCTGGATCAAACGTAATGAAGTGTTTCGCCAACGCGTCTCGAAATTGACCGATCTCATCGAGCACATCAGGCATGTCCATGACATGACTCATCGGAAAGGATGGGTACACACGCTTCATCTCTGGCCGTGTTACGAGTCGCAGGCACGTTTCAATCGTGTCCTGCTGCCGACCTCGACTAAGAATGTAGAACTGATCTGCGCATCCCATGGCGCTTGCGAGCAGTTCGGTCGCCAAGATCTCTTCTTCACGCCACACCATGCAGTCCTTGAGCGTTGCATCGATGTCGTGTTCCGCATGAAGGCGATGATGAACCATCTCAATATTGTCGAGCAGGCAGATGAAGATATCTGGCTTGAGCTTTTCTATTTGATCAAAGTCAAAGGCGCTAAATAGTCCGTGTCGCCAGCGAAATGTGGCGTGTGTATTGACCATGATGTCTGGGAAGTCATCCGCCGGCATCGACTCAGCGATGATGTCCTTGAACGCAGCCCGGCGAAGTGATGCGAGCCTGCTCAATGGAAGATCAAGAATGCGGCCCGAGCGGACATCAGGGCCCTCCCGGTACATCATGTTGCCCACGTTGAAGAGCTCGATTCGTTTGCCGTTCTGTCCGCCAAGTTCTCGAACAGCCTCGAGGTACGGTTTCTTATCGATGCCAATTTGTCCGGTGATCACTGCTCTCATAGTGAGCAGGATAGCAGGCGGCCCCGAAATACTGAACTCAGGGGGTGTGGGTCTTCTCAGCGGACGCAGCAGAGCGACGATATCGCCGCAACCAAGCAGCCTTTGCTCGTGGTGGCTCAGCCTTTCCTCGCGAACGAGCAAAAAGGACGGCTACAACGGACAACACAACCACGAACACCACGCCAGCAAGAATCCACTGCAAGGTGCCAAAGGCTGATCTGGATGCCAGGCCGTACCCGATGAGCAATCCTGCCCCAAACTGCATAGGTGCTGTCACAATCACGCACAGCCATGTAGCGACTGCAAACCGCCACATCTTCATGTGCATCAGTCCTGCCACGGTAATAGCGGGCGTGCGGCTTCCGGGAATAAATCTCGCCGCAACAATGACCCAAATACCTCGTCTGTCGATTTGATGCTTCGCCTGCAGTAGCCGCTTGGGGTGCACGAAGCGGCGGATAAATCTTCTATGAAGCAGTCGAGTGCCGAACCTACTACACCAGAAGAACCACAACAGATCCGCCGTTGCAACGCCCACCACTGCTCCAATTAACGTCGGCGCCCACACGCCCGCTCCCAGTGCCTGCTCACCAATAATGGCACCGGCTGAAATAATCACAATGTCTTCGCCAATCGGGATTCCAATCCCGCTTGCAAGAAGCAACCCGAGCACGATCCACGGCAAGTAGTCCGCGTATTCAGTGATGAATTCTGTCATAAGGGTTGTGGGGCCACTGTTCTCTCAGATGGCTTCTTGCAAGCCATTCGGAGCCACTGCATCGGAGCCCTTGGGCGATGCTTCGCGTGTGATCTCCGTCGTCGCCACCACCACAGGATCGCGACAAGGAGCAGGATACCGATCGCAAGCAAGACTGCATCTCGAATATGCGAATTGTGCATCCAGGTATCTAGGCCCTTGGCGATCAGCCACCCGGCGAAGAGTTGCCATGCGACGCTTTTGGTTGCCCCGATGCACTCCCCCGCCATGAATTTGCCAATTGGCATGCGAGCAAGCCCAGCGGCAGTGATGACGGGGGTCCGGGCACCTGGAAGGATTCGCCCCAGAACTACAACCCACATGCCCCAACGATCCAAGAGGTACTTCGTTTCCAAAAGCCGCCGCGGGTGAAAGAGCTTGCGGAAGAATCGAATCCCAAGCAGATGAAAGGAAAAACGCCGAACGAGCAACATCCAAATCGTGTCCGCCAGCACTACGCCGCACCAAGCTGCAGCAACCGTTGGCCACAAGGGCAGTTCGCCACGCTGGATCAGGAAGCCTGCGGGCACAATCAAGATTTCTTCGCTGATGGGAAGGCCAACGCCGGCGAGCATGATCACTCCAAAGAGCCACCATGGGCCATCATTCGAGAGTGCGTCTTCTACCTTGGCTTCAATCTTGCCATGCAGCGATTCGGGGTTCTTGACGAGTTCTGCGCCAGGCGGAGCTGCCGCGGCAACACAGAACAAGCCACCTCCCAGCAGCGTCAAGATAATCAGCATGCTTCGCATACTGGCAGGCTAGCAGGTAAAATTACGAGAGCGGATGAGCTCGCTTGGCAGTTCGACATCCTGAAGATCCGAACTACTCAATGCTGTCAATGGCGAGACTTCAACCGCCCCGTCCACATGTCCATCATCCCGGCGGGGCACCGAAACACCGTTCTTCTCGAGCCAAGATCCGTACAGATCGGACTGCATCTGTTTGCTCGACTCGGCTGAATCTGGGCCGGTCGCATTCTTAATTGGCGCGAACTCTACCGAACGGCTTACCTCAAGGATGGCCGGCTGCGTTGCAATGCCCATAGCATCGAAGACGAATCGTTCCAACTTGACGGCGTTGGGCCCAGTAGGCACATGCCGATTGCTGGTTATTGGATCGACGTATGACACTTTCTTGACCGCGCGGTGCCATGGCAAGTCATCTTGGCCTGCAGTCGCAACTCGACGAGCAAAGTCTGTGCTCATAATGTGCATGGCCACATTTCCTGCAGCAAATCGAAGCCGACCAGAGGCATCAACTGATTGAGCTTGGTCCGCTGAAAGATCTGAATACTCAACCACCCCAAGACGGCCGTCGAGCGAACCAAAGACCCCAACCTTCTCGCCTGGCTCTGTCTTTGACACCATCTTGCTCGTGAATTCGCCCGAAGACAACGACTCATCAGCATGCAAACCGAGGAACACGGGGTCGAGAACTGGCGCCAGTGGATTATCCACTTGGAAGTAGGAGATGGCTTCTACTCCCCGACCTTCCATTTGATCGATGGCCCCACTTGCAAGCAGGGCTGCAAACGATCCGCCATGTCCATCTGGACTCATAGCAAGCACGCCCGGCGACTCCATCAGAATCTGTCCCGTCTTCATATCAAAGGCTGGCATCATGCCCTGGGGGAACATCATGATCTGACGGCGATCGAGGCCGAAGCACCGATTGTCAAGGAAGAAGGCTCTGGTTTGCGCATCGTTGATTTCGCTGGTCATGATGTACCAACGAATCGTTCGGCCCCACTTCAGCTGGGCAGCCATAATCTGCTCGGCAAAAAGCCTGAATAACGGCTTTCCAGTCACCGCGCTCGCTGGGAAGGTGCCCTTCGGGCCTGCCCAACCAAGTCGCGTGCCCTGGCCTCCAGCCACCGTGAAGGTGGCCACTTTTCCCTCAACAAGCAGTGACTCACCACGCGAACGAAGCGATTCTTCGTCCACAAGGGATACGCTGTCGCATACATGATCGGCATCAACTGACACACACTGAGCTGGCTTCAAGTCGCCGCCCGTGCAAGCCGGCGGCGCCAATACAAGTTCCTGTACCAAACCGGGAAGCTCAGTCAACGAAAGCGACTCCAGCCGCCGAAGCAATGCATCACATGCATCGGCTCCAAGCTGATCGGCATGATCCAGCACATGCGACTGCTCGCACGCTTCCAGCCGAGATCGCAGCGAATCAAACTGACTCATGCGTGCTCAACCATCCTCTGGAAGAGATGGGGCTGTCCAGCCACTCGGCAAGTGCCGAACAATCTTGCCGGTTTCCAGATAGATCACTTGCTCACATATATTCGTGCAGTGATCAGCCATACGCTCAACAGCCCGCACAACTGCGAGCAACTGTAATCCTGCTGGAACCGACACAACACCAGCAGCGAGGTCGTTCTGGGCTCTCGTTACAAGTTCGTCTTTGAATGCATCCACTGTGTCGTCAAAGGCCAGCACCCGCTGCGCAAGCGTCGTGTCACGCGACCGCATTGATTCGACCGTGTCTCGCACCATCCCAACGACGCTATTGGCCATCATGTGCAACGTGTCGGCCACCTCTGTGTCTTTGCGTTGTTCAGTCGCCTGAGCGACATTGACAGCGCAGTCCGCAATGCGCTCTAACTCATTGTTGATTTTTACAATGGTGAGTATCGAACGTTGATCATGCTCGCCGCTTGGCCGATGCTGCATCAAGGCAATGCAGGCGCGCTCGATCTGCACATCAACATGATCGATTGTGGCGTCCTCACGAACCACCGCAGCGGCGGCCGTGTCATCATTCTCAAAGTAGCATTCGACCGCAGCAAGTGCCAGATCGGTCACCCGGCGACCCTGTGCGAGCAGGTCATTGAATACGGCGTCGAGGCTTGTGTGAAAGTCGTCCATCAGGGTCTCGCTATGCGAGACGGAGTATAGATCCGCCGCGACTCGAAGTGTGCCCCTCCCACCCCTGTATCATCCGAGTCTTCAATGGTGGTACTCAGTGTCAATGTCGATCATGTAGCGACCGTCCGCGAGGCACGTCGTGGCCGCGAACCAGACCCGGTGCTCGCTGCCGCCCAGGTCGAGCGTGGCGGGGCTGGTGGCATTACGGTGCATCTACGAGAAGATCGCCGCCACATCCAAGATGCCGACGTACTCAAACTCGCTCAATCGATCACGGTGCCACTCAACTTTGAGATGGCCGCGACTGATGAGATGGTTAACTTTGCCGCCACGCTTCAGCCACATTCCGCCATGATTGTCCCTGAAGGACGTCAAGAAATCACGACTGAAGGCGGCCTTAATGTCGCAGCCGACCAAGACAAGCTCCGCGAGGTCGTCTCGAGGCTTGCCGATGCCGGAATCCCGGCAAGCGCATTTCTTGACGCGTCAGAGATGCAGATCGCCGCTGCTGCAGCCTGTGGATTCGCCGTGTGCGAAGTCCACACCGGCCCATGGGCCGAGGCCGTGGCAGGAACTGGGGACCCAGACGCCGAATTTCAAAAAGTCGCCGCCGCTGGTCGCTTGATCACGTCAAGTGGCATGCGGTTCAATGCTGGCCATGCCCTTGGCTATGACAATGTCACCCCAATTGCCGCCCTGCCTGACCTTTGTGAGCTTCATATTGGCCACGCCATTGTGTCGCGGGCGATCTTCACCGGAATGCAAAAGGCTGTCTCTGAGATGGTCAAACTGATAAGAGCCGCATCATCATGAGTACCAATCTTTCTGACGGATCACTTCCATACCGCATTGCCGTGCTGTGCTATCTCCGAGATGCCCAGGGGCAATTGCTCATGCTGCATCGCAGCAAGTCTCCGAACCAAGGCATGTACTCACCCATCGGAGGCAAGCTTGAACCAACAACTGGCGAAAGCCCACACGGGTGCGCGATTCGAGAAACCGAGGAAGAAACTGGGCTTGTCGTCAAGGAGGGAGAGATTCGCCTCATGGGCATGGTCTCGGAGACGGCCTATGAGGGCGAATGCCACTGGCTGCTTTTCTTGTACGAAGTCACTCGAGCTGTTGGTCACGACGAGATAGTGGCCTATGAAATGGACGAGGGAACGCTTGAGTGGCTAGACCGAGATCAAATACAGAGTCTCGATCTTCCTCAAACAGACCGAGAATTTATCTGGCCACTGGTCACAGAATATGCCGGCGGGTTCTTTGCATGCCACATTGACTGCCGCACCGACCCAATGACATCAACCGTGCTTGAGTCATGGAAGTCAACCGAAACGAGCTGATTGCTCACAATCCAGTCGCGTGCCGCACTCGGCTGACCAAATCACGAGCGGCTGCATCGTCCGAAGCCTCAACGATAATCCGCGCAATCGGCTCGGTATTACTCGGCCGAACGTGGGCCCAGCCCTCAGGCAGATCAAGTCGAATGCCATCACAATCGTCAACCTTTGCATCGGAGAAGGCTGACCGCATTTTGGCAAGCGCGGGATCAAGATCACTTCGCCGCGCAAGTTCAAGTTTTTCTTTGATGATGGTATATCGAGGCAATTCATCAACCAGCTCGGAAAGTGTCTTGCCCTCACGCCGCATGAGGTCAAGTACAAGCGCCATCCCAGACAGACTGTCACGAACGAAGGTGATGGCCGGAAGAATGATTCCGCCATTCCCCTCACCTCCAACCAGAGCGCCGCAGTCACGCATGACGGCGGCAACATTCGCTTCCCCAACAGCACTGCGGTGGACCCTGCTGCCAAAGCGGGCGGCAAGGTCGTCAATCATGCGGCTCGTCGAGAGGTTGGCCACGAGGTCTGTCCCGGGGTGATCAAGTAAGACGCGCCACGCGGCCAGCACAAGCGTGTATTCCTCGCCTATATATCGGCCAGTTTCATCAACAAGCGCAAGCCGATCAGCATCAGGGTCCTGCGCACACCCAATATCTGCGGAGTGCTCGCGAACGGCCTCACATAGACCCTTCAAGTTCTCGGCGGTGGGCTCAGGCGTATGCCAAAAGTTTCCGTCTGCCTTGTCGCCAAGATGTACAACATGTGCGCCAAATGAATCGAGCAGTGCCCGCCCTCCATCAACACCGGCTCCATTTACTGAGTCTAATACAACCTTAAATCCGCAATCTCTAAGCGGCATGGGATCTATCCACCCAAGTACTTTGGACACATGTGTGTCGGTGCCGCGGCGCTCAGTTGAAATCGAACCGGGCTCATCTGATGCCGCAATATCATCCTCACTCTTAAAGGTTGAAATGATGCTCCCGGCCAGTTCGGGTGACGGCGCAGTGCCGTGATGATCGAGCAGTTTGAGTCCATTCCACGGCGTGGGATTGTGTGATGCAGTCATCACCACTCCACCTGCCGACCCCGTGACCCCAATCATGACACCAACAGTTGGCGTCGCGACCAAGCCAAGATCTATGACATCGCATCCAGTGGAAGCGAGCCCTTCCGCTGCGGCGGCCGAAAGTTCGGCTCCGGATGGCCGACTATCGCGGCCAAGGCACACTGTTGGCGCTGCGTCATTCGTCGCGACAAGTCGCTCGCCCCAGCACGCCGCGTAGCGCCTTGCCACTGCAGGGGTCATCGTTTTGCCAACAATGCCGCGGGCTCCCGAAACACCAAGCATCAAAGGCGCACTGGTCATGGTGATAGGTCCATTGTGAATATGGCTTCGCATCCAGGTGCCTCGGTCACAGCAAGTTGAACTTCTAACAGCCCGGTCGGCAAACCTGGCCTAATAGCGGTTGCCAAATGCATTGCCACAAGCTCTGCGGTCGGATTGAGCGTGTCAAACGGCGGCACGTTGTTCAAGTTTGCATTGTGGAATGGCATTATCGCCGCATCGAGGAGTCGCGAAAGAAGATGAAAGTCACACAACAACCCATCCTCATCAAGTTCCTTCCCTAAAACACGCAGCCGCAACCGCCAATCATGTTCGTGGGGCGTCTCTAGAACACCCTGCATCATGATGGCATGGGTCGCTGTGAAGGAGCTTTGGATTTGAAGGTGATACATGAACAGTGCAGGATATCGAGAATCGGGATCAAGGAGTCAATCGAGGTTACACCCGCGGGCTTCCGATTCTGATGCGGCGAAGACGCGACTACTCTCCCCACGCCACGCGGCGTGGCATGGCTGATCCGACAAATCGGATCTCGGGCACTTCCTCTATATCGAGATCCGTCGCAGTGACAGCATGTGCCACAACAATCAAATCGATCGTGGCATGGGTCAGCCAGCGACCATCTCGATAGGTCAAACGAAACGGCTGCTGTGGCATGACCTGGCCGGACACACTTTGTATCACGCCGTCCATCATCGGCCAACTGTCCACACCATCCTCCCAGTCAAGTGATGCGTCTGCCTGATTCCAACGAAGGGTTGTCCATGTTCCATCAGCAGCCTGGATGGATAAATAGTCGGACTCAAGAACTGCATCAGTGGGCCCAACTGGTAGCGGGAGAAAATCCACTCCACCCCGAATCATCATCTGCGCTCGCTCAATAACGAGCCGGCCTGAAACATTGGCTGAA
>CAVOCO010000007.1:0-12188 GCA_963694215.1 Phycisphaerae bacterium | reverse complement strand
CAAGAATGCCACGCCATGCGCCGGGTTTGGCCATGAGATAGGCCGAATTGGATGGAGTCTGTGGGGTGCCGCTTGCGTCAACTGCATTCAGCAGCGACGCGTCGCCATCAACTGGGCCACGCGTGCCAATGACGGCAAACGACGAGCTGCCGGGTCGATCCCATTGGTCACGGCGGCGTTCGCCTGCGAGTGGCATGATGCCATAGGAGTTGTGTCCATATCCCACAGTCTCGCCGAGCAGGTCGTTTGAAAACCCATGGTCCCACTTCAGGGTGTCGTCGCCATCGGCTACGCCAAGCGATTCGTATCGGTAGTCCGTATAGGTGTACACACTGTCTGAGTATTCATTGGGCGACACGAGTTGTCCAGGGGTAATGAGGCCTTCCATGATGCAGAGTGACAGAAGCGATGCATGGTCGTTCCAGTTTGCTTCTTCGCGGCCACTGCCGGCGACAAACGGATCGCTTGCGTCTACGCCATTGCCATTGACATCAAATCGTTGTCGCCGCGCCAGGCCCGGAATCGGATAGGAATTCTTGTGCGAGGAGGCCCACGTCTTCCAGGCAGTATTGACATCGGTGAGCTGCTTTCGCTCTTGGGCTTCGCGGGCGCTCCGCTGGGCACCAGCAATCGATGGCAGAATGATGGCCATAAGAATGCCGATGATGGTGATAACCACCAAGAGTTCTACCAGTGTGAAGCCGCGATCGTGATGGCGCATGAGGGCGTTGCCCATATGTGGGGAGCGTAATGGAAAGTGCCGAAAATCAGCGCCGCCCCAATGTGTGGAGCGGCGCTGCCTTCGGTATCAGAATCATTCGTACAACTGATCGAACGTCACCCGCTTTGTCAGGAAGTACGAGTCAGACCCGTATCGCCAGGTGAGTTTATCGCCGTCTGGGATACACATCATGGAGCCCACATTCCAGCTGCCATCTGCGTTGCCGTTGTTGGTGAAGCTCAGGAAGTTGTCGTCATTACCATGGCCCATGGTAGCTCCGCTACTGTTTCCCTCTGGACTCCACTCTTGTGTGAATTCGCACTCGAACATGTTGTCTGGGAGTGCTTTGCTGAAACTACCGCCATCTTCAAGACCGCTGGCGTAATGCTTGAACGCAAGGAAGTTGTCGGTGCTTGCGACAACGCCATCCGAGGTGTAGACATGACCATTCCACGTATTGGTGGGGCCGAGCTGATCAAGCACCTTCGAGAACCGATAGCCGTCTGAACCCGAGTCAGGAAGACCATCTGTCATCGCTTCTGCAGTTATGTCTTCGCCTGAGGTGACGCCACGTGTGGAAAACAACGGATTAATCGTGCGGCTAAGGGCCCTCCATTTACTGTATCGCCGTCCGGCCAGCGTCACGTTAGCGTACGAAGCGTGATCGGCTTCGTCGTCAGAGAGGTCGCAGTAGAAACTAGTGTCCCAGAAGCCTTCAGGCGACGAGAATACGTCGTTGTCTGGGTTACCTGGGTTGAACAGCGAAAAGTCGTACTGGTCAATACCGCCAGCTGCGAGCTCTTCGACACTGCCCTTGGGGCCAACCATCGGGTTGTTGTCAACCGGGCTGACCACAGTCTCGGGAGAGAGATACCGTTGCATGATCAAGACTGAGTACAGGCTCTCAGATGAGTCCCAGCCCTTGCCTTCAGTACCTTTGCCCGCGACATAACCATAGTTCTTGCCGCGGAATTTGTATGGGGCACGGGCGGCAAGGCTTGGACGGATAAAGCGATCTTTAAAGTCCTCGGCCGAGTTCGTGGTGGCCATGCCAACGCCCTTGAGGACGACCTTGTCGTGCGCGGCGTGTGAGTTGCGAAGGGCTGATGACAACGCTGGCAAAAGCAGCGCCATCAAAAGGCCAATAATGGCGACAACGATCATCAGTTCGACGATCGTGAAGCCTCGGCGGGGTCGTGGTCGTAATTGCATGACCTTGATTCTCCTGAGTGAGTAGAACGGGATAAAGGATGAAAGAACAATGACATGGAATAAGACCCAATTGGAGCTTTCCATGAGAAACGCGGGGGACCGTGGACTCATGCCGCGGTGTGCCCCGTAGGAGAGGATTCGCATCAACGCTGCCACCGGTTTCGATGAAATCGCATCTAGCGGGATTGCCACGAGTGGCTGCCACACGTTAACTGCGATCGCCTGAAACGACAAGACAGGGGGTCGAGCACATCGCGACCTCCGTACACCTCAAGCAGCCCAGTGGAGTTGATGTCCACAGACGTACCAATCGGGGTTTGGAGGGCACTGAATTGTCGACCGGGGAGCCGAATAAAGATGTGCCCACAAGGGGCCAGTCGGCGTATGAGAACGGGGAGGGCCAGATATATAATGGACGAATACACGCCCGGTCCGTCGGGAGATTCCCGACAACTCAAGCGTACCGGGTCTTTGGTCCGAGTCAAGTGCCAGTAGGGACATCAAATGAAAGGTTTTTGCGATGAATAGGGTCGAATCAGTTCTTCAATCCCTTGGAATCACGCTTCCAGATGCTCCAAAACCGGTTGCTGCCTATTTGCCGGTCAGAATAGCCGGCGGGCTGGCCTTCGTAAGCGGGCAGATTCCGATGAAAGACGGTCATTTAACAGCTTCTGGTCCTGTTCCCTCAGTGAGGAGTGCTGAAGAAGCGACAGCGGCTGCACGCGTCTGCGCGATTAATGCCCTCGCGGCTCTCAAGGCAGCGCTCGACGGCGATCTTGATCGAATCACGGGCATTGTGCGGGTAGGAGTGTTTGTGGCATCAGATGCAGATTTCTTTGGGCAGCCTGCTATTGCCGATGCGGTCAGCACGCTTCTTATAGATGTCTTTGGCGAGTCGGGACGCCACGCCCGGGCCGCAGTTGGTTCGGTGGCGTTGCCGCTTGGCGCCACAGTTGAAGTAGAAATGGTGGTTGAAGTGTAAGAACCAGATTGCGACGGTTCTTGAAGCATCGAATTGGTCCGGGGAGCGGCCGGGTTGCAGCGATCAGCCAAAGGCGACCGTGGCAACGAGTCCAATGAGCAAGAGCACATTGATCACAATGCTTGCGATCAGTACGCCACCAAGGCCACCATTTTCACTTTTTTGCTTTGCTCGAAGGATTGGCTGAGTGTCAGCCTGGTCGACTTCAACTACCAGCCCTGCAAGATCAATTTTTGGTTTGGCAAAGGTCAGTTCGCGTTCTGCTGCGAGTCGCTGCAGGTCTTCAAGCAAGTCGGCTGCAGAGCGATATCGATCAGCTCGGCTCTTGGCGAGCATCATCTCAATGACCTGGCAGAACTCGGCTGACAAGGCTGGATTGAGTTGATCTGGTGGCCTGAGCTCAGTCTTGAGATGCTGCCGCATTACATCGCTTGGGTTCTTGCCTGAGAACGGCACGTGCCCCGTCACCATGTGGTACGCGGTTGCACCAAGTCCGTAAATGTCGGCTGGTGGGCCAATGTCAAGCTCGCCTCGAATTTGTTCCGGGCTGATATAGAAGGGCGTGCCGTAGGCTCGGCCTTTTTCAGCCTGGGCTGCTTCGGTATCTTCAATATTGCGGGCCAATCCAAGGTCTGCCACTTTGACCTGCCCCGATGGCGTCAGCATCAGGTTCTTCGGCTTGATGTCGCGATGTACAAAGCCCATCTGGTGCGCGTGGTGCAGGGCTTTGGCAGACTGGATGAGAATATCTACGGCATCCTTCTCGTTCAGCCGCTTGAGTTGCTGAATACGCTCGTAGACCGTGTCGCCTTCTACGTACTCCATAACGAAGTAGTGGTGCTCTCCCGAGTGCCCAACGTCATAGGCCTGCACGATATTGGGATGGTTCAGCTTGGCCGCAGCGCGGCCTTCTTTGTAGAAGCGATCAATAAAGTTCTGATCTCGCGAAAATTTGGTAGGTAGCACCTTGATAGCCACAAGCCGGTGCAGACTGAGCTGTTCGGCAAGAAATACAGTGGCCATGGCGCCAGCGCCAAGTTTCTTCTTGATGGTGTAGCCGTGAATCTTCTGCCCAGACTTTCGGGCATCGAATTCTTTGCGGAGGCGGTTCATCTGGCGGTCAGTGAGCAGATTGTGTTCAATCAGCAAGTCTGAAAGCGTGAGATCATTCTCGTCTGCTGTGATTTGGACGCGGCACCGCTCGAGCTCGTCTTCCGTTACTAGTCCAGAAGCGAGTACGATCTTGCCCAGCACTGTGTCGAACCCACCGGTCGTGGATCCGGCCTGCGATGCGGCGCCGTTGATCTCTTTTGGCCCCTTTGTGGAGCCGGGAAGGGGCTTCTTGGGCTTTGGCGCTGGCGCGTCTGAGTCAGCGAGGATTGGCGAGTCGTCGTCGTCAGGATTGGTTGGTAATGGTGAAGAAGTCATCGTGATCTGTCGTCAAGAGCTCGCGGGCGCTCGAATGGGCGCAGTATGATTGCTAGGGGTCCGCGTGGCCAGTCCAAACCGCCACCCAAACCATGAATGATCGTGCAATGGCGAGCACCATACCAATCCGGCGAATCCTCCTGCTGCGGCCAAGTGCCCTCGGCGACGTCTGTCGAACCGTCCCAGTGCTTGCAAGCTTGCGGGCTCAGTGGCCCGAAGCTGAGATTCATTGGGTCGTCCAATCCGCATTTTGCCCCGCCATTGAAGCCCACCCCGCACTCTCAGGCGTCATTCCGTTTCCGAGGGCTGAGTTTCGAGGCGCCCTTACTCGGCCATGGAAATGGCTTTCTATGCGGCGGTGGCTCGCTTCGCTCTCTCGGGAGCACTGGGATATTGCAATTGATTGCCAAGGGCTCGCTCGAACCGGGCTCATGATGCGGGCGAGCCGAGCGTCTGTCCGGGTATGTGATCGGGCGGCACGAGAAGGTGCGTGGCTCGCGGCGAATCAGCGCGTGGACATTCCGGTCGGCGCTCATGAGGTTGACCGAATGTTGCTGCTTGCCGAAGCCGCCGGAGCCACGGTTGTGCCTGATGCAACCTTGTATGTGCCCGATGCGGCCATGTCGTGGTGGAAGTCGCTACGCGGTGACCGCCCCGAAGGGGCCTACGCTGTGCTCGCGACGACCAGTCGCTGGACATCAAAGGCGTGGCCCGAGTCCCACTGGATTGAACTCGCCGAGCGACTTGTCGAATCGGGCCGTGTTGCCTGGATTGCGTTGCCAGGTAGTCCATCCGAGCATTCGCTCGTCGCTCATCTTGCCAGTGCGATGCAGGCGCGTGGTATTCGGGTTGTGAACTACGCAGGGAAGACGGATGTCGGGCAGATGATGGCGATGATTCACCAGGGCGCCTTCACGGTGTCAAATGATTCCGCTGCGCTGCACATGGCACTTGGTCTTGGTGCTCGGTGCCTCGGTCTCTTTGGTCCGACCGATCCAGCGATTGTGGGTCCGTGGAATCGTCCGGATCTCGCGCTTCGCGCTCCGCTGCATGAAGGCGAGCAGCCGACCTACCGCGACAAGGCGCTCGGCGATTCGATTATGCGGCGGCTCGCTGTGGATGTGGTGTTCGATCAGATTGAATCATTGTCCGGGGTGTGGGGCTCATGAGCGATCGGCGAATTGTGCTTGCAAGTCGTTCGCCGCGGCGACGAGTACTCCTCGAAGAAGCGGGGTGGCAGGTCGAAGTACGTGTGCCTGATATAGATGATGGTGACCTCACGCCTGAGCATTCATCGGGTTCCGAGTGGACAACAGCCCTCGCATGGCTCAAGGCACGCGCCGTGCATGATTTGGTGTTGGCTGAGGGTGGCCAGCTCACGCAGTGGCCGATCGTCGCTGGCGACACAGTCTGCGAACATGGTGGCGAACTTCTCGGGCAACCAGAGGACGCCAATTCGGCTACTGAGATGATTCGTGGGCTGCGATCCGCCGCTCATCGTGTGTGGACCGGGCTTTGTGTATTGCGTCCGGGCGAGCAACGCCGAATTGGGGCAGTTCATGCAGACGTCACGCTGGGTAATCTTTCAGATGCAGCCATTGATCAGTATGTGGGCGATGGGGGATGGAAAGGCAAGGCAGGCGGGTACAACCTGAGCGATCGCATCGCGGCGGGTTGGCCGATTCGGTACACGGGCGACGCATCGACGATCATGGGCATGCCCTTGCCTTTGTTGGATCGACTCATGAAGGAAGCTCGCCTATGAATCCACTGACAACGATTGCCGCGAAGTGCTACGCCGCCGTGGTGGCGTATCGCAATCGCGGCTTTGATCGGGGGAATCGCGTGCATGACGTGGGTCGATCAGTGATATCGGTTGGCAATCTAACCACTGGTGGAACTGGAAAGACGCCAACAGTGCAGTGGATCGCGCGGTTCTTGCAGTCGCAGGGCCACAAGCCAATCGTGGTGCTCCGTGGCTATGGCGCAGCACGTGGCCAACAATCAGATGAGGCCGGAGAGCATGAGACTATGCTCACTAACGTGCCAGTGCTCGCCAATCCAGATCGAGTGGCTGTCATCAGTCAGTATCTCAAAGCGGATGCGACCCCTGATGTAGTTGTGCTTGACGATGGATTCCAGCATAGATTTGTGGCGCGGCAGATGGATCTAGTATTGATTGATGCCCGCCGGCCGCTCGATCACGAGCGGATGCTCCCGGCGGGGAGATTGCGGGAACCACTGGCTGCGCTTGGTCGCGCAACGGACGTACTGGTGACGCACGCCGCGTGTGTCGACCCCTCACTGGGCTCACAGATTCAGGCTGCGCATGGACGGGCGGCCGTGGCGTGGTGCGATCATGTGTGGACCGGGCTGACCCGAATCGATGCCAATGGCATCCAGGAACTTCCCGTGACGGCGATCGAAGGAATGAGGCTGGTAACGCGGTTTGGTATTGCCACTACAGCGGGCGTGCTCGACCAAATACGGCAGCATGGCGGCCTAGTCGTGCGGGATATTCCCCGGCGCGATCACGCAGCGTTCACTGCAGCGGAAGTGAGCCAGCTGAACGCAGCGTGCGAGGGAGCCGATGCCTTGTGTGTGACAGCTAAGGATTGGGTGAAGCTGCGTCCACTGATAGACTGGGACACGTTCTCGGTGCCAGTTGTAGTACCGACGCTGGCCTTGTCCTTTGTATCTGGGGAAGACGCCTTCAAACGGCGCATTCTCAACTCTCTCGCATCGGCGGAATCACCATGAGCGATCTTCTGACATCACTGGCTGGCTTTGGCGCTTTCAAGGTCTTGGTCGTTGGCGATTTTATGCTCGACGAGTTGGTGCATGGAGACGCGTCACGGCTCAGCCCGGATGCGCCGGTTCCAGTGCTGACAGTTGATCGAATTGAACGCGCTGGAGGCGGCGCGTCCAATGTTGCAGCATGTTTGGCTGGGCTTGGTGGTTTGGTGCAGTGCTGTGGCGTGCTGGGTGGCGATAGTGCGGGGGCACACCTTCAGGAATCTCTGGAAGCATCTGGCTGTGGCATCGATGGCATGGTGTTCGATGCGGATCGACCCACGACCGTCAAACGAAATTTGGTAGGACTTGCACAGCATCGACATCCACAGAAGATGTTTCGCATTGACATTGAATCTTCGGCGCCAATCTCGACTTCGACAATGGACGCAGTGCGAACGCGAGCGATCTCGTTGATACCCATGATGGATGCGGTGTGCATTGAAGACTACGGCAAGGGCGTGTGCACGCCGGACCTCTGCCAAGTTGTTATTGAGGCTGCGGCTAATGCCGGAATACCAGTGCTTGTTGATCCTGCACGCGTGGATGAATACACGCAGTATGCGTCGGCAACAGTCATGACTCCCAATCGCACAGAGGCCATTCGCGCATGCGCGGCACTGCCGGGAAGCCCGACTGATCCGGCCGAGATGGCTGCGGCACTTCTTGCGGCGCACGATCTTCAGGCTATTGTGATTACCCTTGATAAACACGGGGCACTTCTCTTAGAACGTGGTGGTGATCCGGTCGTGATACCCACAAGTGAGCGAGCTGTGTATGACGTCACGGGAGCAGGCGACATGGTGCTGGCCGCCATTACTGCTGCTCGGTGCCATGATCTGAGCTGGCATGACGCTGTTGTATTGTCAAACGCGGCGGCTGGTCTTGAGGTGGAGGTATTTGGAGCTCATGCGATTCCACTCGCCCAAGTTGCCTGTGAAGTACTTCGTCTACAGGCGCCTCATACCGGCAAGGTGCGGACGCTGCGCGACCTGCAGTTTGAGCTTGGGGCGCACCGCGAGGCTCGTCATAGCATCGTGCTGACGAATGGTTGCTTTGACGTGATTCACGCTGGGCATGTCACGTATCTGCGTGACGCGCGTGAGCAGGGCGACGTGCTTGTGGTTGGCATCAACTGCGATGAGCAGGTACGGCTCATGAAGGGCGATGGTCGTCCGGTGTATGGCCTTGACGACCGTATGACCATCCTGTCTGAATTGGCGTGCGTGGACTATGTGATTGCCTTTGACGAACCAACGGCACACGACTTGATTGTGGCAACAAAGCCCGATTTGTACGTCAAGGGCGGCGACTACGCTATTGAAGAGATCGCCGAGTATTCGCTGCTTGCTGAGCGTGGAGTTGAGTGCCGTGTATTGAGTCACCGGCCTGGGCTTGGCAGTACCGACGTCGTAGACGCCGTGCGAGAAGGGCGATCACTTCCTAGGTCGTGATGCTCTGATCCGGTTAAGTAATTCGACCTCGGCAATGGCCGGGTCTTTGATGGGCGTGTCGAGGTCTATTCGCACGACGCTGAATCGGTTTCGGATATCAAGGCCAAGTGGGTCAATCCCAACAACGCGTGGATCATCTGGCTCAAGGTTGAGTTCATGTTGCATCACGCTGCGGACTTCATCGCGGTGTTCACGGTTGAGCAAGCCACAGAGTCTTGGCTCCATGGATGCGAGCGGATTTGGCTTCTTCAGGCTTGGGCCATCGAGAATAGTGTTCTGAAACCGTATGACGTCAAACTCGATCATGGCCCACCGGCTGTGTGGCGGTTCGCCGTGGTAGATCCGCCAGCGATCAGAGTTTGCCTCTGCGCCCCCGAGGGCTTCGAATTCTTCGAGGGTAATAGCAAGCTCCATTGCAGGAGCGTGTTCGTCGGGTAGCGCTAGGGCGCAGTCGGCCGCTTGAAGCATATTCGGCGTGACTGAGGCGATGAGCCGTCCATCTGAGGCTGGCGCGAAGCGAATTGGCGTGGTCAGCTCGTCGTGGCGGAGATCGCCTTGCGTCCAAAGTCGAAGTGTCCGAGAGGCCTCGAGCAGGAGCGTTGCTTCGTCTGGGTCGAGATGTTCACAGTCGGTCACACGGGAAGCGTACCCGGATCGTGCCCAGTAAGGCGGGGCTTTGCTACGCTGACAATGTGTCCATGCTGACCGTTCCAATTGAAGTGACCACACCGGACGATGCTGCGGCCGCCGTCGAGGCTGCTCAGGCTGCGTCGAGGGCTGGTGCTGATCTCATTGAATGGCGACTCGACTCGGTTGTTGGCCTCGATGGGGCTGGGCCGTGCATGGCCACTCTGCTCAGAGATACCAGTATTGAGAGTGTCCTGACCTGCCGCAGTGTCCAAGAGGGTGGCTCGTACCAAGGCGGCGATGAAGATCTTGCATTGTGGTGCAACGAAATCGCTACGTTGGGTGAACAACCATGCTGGGTTGATGTGGAATACGCAGCCTGGCAGCGAAGTGGGTCGCTTCAGGCCGCTGCTTCGGTGTTGCGTGGGCGTGGCATCAAGGTGCTCTTGTCATGGCACGATTTTCAAGCGAGGCCGCACGATCTCCTGCGCACTGCGCGGAATATGCAAGAGGCCGAATGTGATGGCGTGAAACTGGTGTGGCGGGCGCGGTCAGTGCGTGATGCAGTGGAGTGTCGTGATCTGCTTGCTGATCGCTCGAAGCCAATGATTGCGTTGTGCATGGGGCCCCACGGCGTGCTCTCGCGTGTCATGGCAGGCGCATGGGGCGGGCTGATGACATTTGCCGCGGCCGATTCCACTTCGGCGACAGCGCCGGGGCAGCCGACGCTCATGCAACTTCAAGACCAGTACAGGTTCCGCCACCTCACACCTGAAACTGAAATATTTGGCCTGATTGGCGATCCACTCGGGGACTCTCCGGGATACCGCCTGCACAATGCGGCTTTTGCGGCCGCTGACTTCAACGGTGTTTACCTGCCACTGCCAACTGCTGCAGGGTGGGAGTCGCTCAAGGCCACGTTGTCTACGCTGATTGGCCATCCTGATATTCACTTTCGTGGCGCATCAGTCACGCTGCCACACAAGTCAGATCTCATTCGATTCGTCCAAGAACGTGGAGGTGTCGTCTCGCCAATGGCCGCAGCTTCCGGCGCGGCCAACACGTTGCTGGTGCGGGATGACGGTCAGGTCGTGGCAGATAACACCGATGTGCACGGCATCATGGAACCGCTTCGTGTGCGAGGGGCTGTGTTCGAGGGTGGCCGCGCGGTTGTTCTCGGCGCGGGCGGCGTTGCGCGAGCCGCGACCTGCGTCTTGCTGCAGCATGGTATGCAAGTAGACATTGTGAATCGCACAATAGGTCGCGCAGAGCAGCTTGTAAAAGACTTTTCCTCGCTCGGCACGATTGCTGCGCGTTCGAGTATTGAGGGCGCCGTTGACGTCATCGTGCAAGCGACTTCAGTTGGCATGGCCCATGGGTCATCGCCACAAGGCAATGTGCTCGAAGCGATGTCGATTGGTTATGACTCGCTACTTAAGCCCAACACCGTGGCGATTGAAACGGTGTACGACCCAGTAGAAACGCCCTTTGTCACTCGGCTCAAAGCAGCGGGATGCCAGGTGGCGACTGGGCAGGATATGTGGCGTGCTCAGGGGGCCGCTCAGCAGATGTTATGGACCGGACAGGCGCCGCCATCCTCTGTGTGGATGTGAATCTCAGCAGATTCTGGCGATCAGGTCTTCCATCGAGTCGCCGCCAAAACGATCGAGGACGGCTGCGGCAATCTCAAAGGCCACCGCATGTTGCATGACGACACTTGCCGCAGACACGGCGCACACATCGCTGCGTTCGTAGTCGCTGTTTTCTGATTGTTTGTTGGTCAGATTGACGCTCGGCAAACCGCGAAGCAATGTGCTGATGGGTTTCATGGCTCCAGTGACAACGACTGGCATGCCATTGGACATGCCGCCTTCAATGCCGCCGGCCCGATTTGTGTCGCGCGTAAATCCACGCCCACGCGAATTGCTTTGCGCTGCGTCGTAGCCGATGGCATCATGCACTTCTGATCCCCACCGCTCTGCGGCGGCGCGTCCGAGCCCGATCTCAACACTCTTGAATGCCTGAATACTCATGACGGCTGTCGCGAGTCGCGCGTCAAGTCCGTTGGCGCGGGTCATGCATGTGCCCAGCCCGATTGGCATGCCAACCACATGGACCCGGCAGAGCCCGCCGACGGTGTCCTTGTTTTTCTTGGCAGCGCGGACAAAGGTCTCCATGGCGGTCGTGGCCTGTTCGTCCGGGCAGTACATGCTCGATGCATCGCGATCTGCGATCACGGCATCGATTGTGTCCGGAGCGATATCAATGTCGATAGCGATGTCCCGCATGGCGGTCACGTAGCCGATGGCCCGAATACCAAGCTCCGCGAGCATGCAGCTTGTCAGCGCGCCTGCAGCGGTCCGCACGGCGGTTTCCCGAGCACTTGCTCGTTCAAGAGTATTGCGGCAATCGTCGGTTGCGAACTTGACTGCGCCGGCGAGGTCTGCGTGGCCGGGTCGTGGCCTATTGATTGGTGGCGTGCGTTCAATGTCGTCAAGCCGACTGTCGCGGTTTGGCACCATCATGGCTACGGGGGCGCCGGTGGTGAGGCCGAGCCGCACTCCGCCGAGCCATTGCACGTGGTCATGCTCGATGCGTTGCCTGCCACCGCGTCCATATCCACCTTGCCTTCGCCGCAATTCGGCATTGATAAAGTCGGTATTCACAGCGAGTCCAGCCGGAAGCCCAGTCAGGATGGCAACGCCACCAGGCCCATGTGATTCGCCAGCGGTATGAAGTGTTAGTTGTGTCACAGTCGCAATGTAGCGGCTTCGTCACCAGAGCAGGGGACAAGGGCTGTCACTGAGCTGCACGAATGGTGGGGAAGATGTTGCTGAGCACATGGACAGAAGCCGAGTGGATGCCGGCTAACCATTATCCGCACTGGAGCTCCTGCCTCAGCGAGCAGCCCATCACGAAACAGCCGCTGTGCATGGCTGGCCGCATGGCGTGGGATGTGCCAGAGTCTGCT
>CAVOCO010000006.1:0-12429 GCA_963694215.1 Phycisphaerae bacterium | reverse complement strand
CATGATCCGAGGCATTGTGGTAAGAGCTCCCACAATCAGCCAAGGAATCGTGGGCGGCCTAAAGAAGATCGTGGGTGGCCGAATTGGCGCGTATCGTGAGATGTGCGAACAGGCCCGCGGCGAAGCCCTTGAGCATCTTCTTCAGCACGCCGAGCAGGTCGGAGCCAATGCTGTTGTTGGGCTTCGCTATGAGTCATCTGATGTGGGTGATTCTGCCACTGAAGTGCTGTGTTATGGAACTGCTGTCGTCATTGAGCCTGTGTCTGATTAGACATTCAACCAGGGCGTGGCATCTGAAGTAGACACGATGATGTCGCACAATGGAAGGCCTTCGCTGATGCTGGCCTGAAGACATGGCAGATACCCACGCTCAGTATTGGTATGGCCCGCGAGCAGCACTGTTGTTCCGCGCTCAACGGCTGCAAGTACCTCATGGTGTCTCATCTCGCCAGTGATATAAAGTGTTGCGCCAGCTGATTCGGCCGCTTGCAGCATCGATCCACCTGCACCCGGGCAACACCCAATGATGGTGTGATGTGATGGCGCATTATGGCCCTCTGCAACCCGGAGTGTCGACACACCAAGATGGTTCTTATAGGCGCCGACAAGCCCTTGTAATGACTGTTGATTCGCAAGCCGAACAATGCGACCATTCCCCGCATTGTGAATGGGCCGAGGCCGCAGCTGAAGGATGTGCACTGGGGGCTCTTCGTATGAATGTGTGTGCCGAAGTGCTGCGATGACGTCTGCAAGATGGCATTCGCTGCACACCATGGTCAACTGAACTTCTTCTATCGACTCTAATACACCAGGTTCACCGATCGTTGGCCGCGTGGTGACGCCGCCCTTGAACGTGCCGGTAATGTCACTGGTTGTAGAGCAGTGTGTGTACCCGCCGATATGGCCGGCCCCTGCATGGGCCATCGCGCCGCGAAGGGCGACAATTATTTCGGCAGGCGCATAGGTCACAACAAGATTCTCTTCGGCACGTCCCTGTTCAGCAGCGGGTTCAATCGGACGAATATCTCCGGTGCCAGCTGCCCCGATTAGCCAGTCGGCCATGCCGGCGGGGGCCGCATCAAGCGCCGTGTGCGGGCTGTATACAGCTATTCCAGACTCAATGAGCCCAAGCAACAACTCGCCGGATGGGTCGTCGGCGACAATTCGAGTGGGTGGATCAAAGATCGTGGGGTGATAGGCCACAATCACCTGCACCTGCGCATCAATGGCTTCGCGTAGTACACCCGATGTCAGGTCGATGCACACCAAGACCTTTGAGATTGTGGCGTCACGACGGCCAATAAGAAGCCCCACGTTGTCCCACTCCGCTGCGTGCTGCAGCGGTGCAATGCCATTCATGATGTCGCAGAGATCGGAGACGCTTGTCATATCCGAAAGGTAGCAGCGCGGCTTCGCCGCGGGGGGCCGCGCTCGTACGACCAAATTCTATGATCAATGCAAGAAGATCATTTGTGTTGACGTCAGCGGCGGGCTCGGCAAGGCACATGCTGGGCGCAGCAAAACCCCAGCGAAAGAACTGTGTCAAGTGGTCGAATACACCATTAGCACCATCACATCACTGATATATCCGAGGCAACCAGTCAATTCGATTGGGCCTGTTGGCGTGTGATCTCGACCCGCTACAATGCGTCATTCCCCGTCCCACAGATGATCAAACTCATATGACACAGAACGCCACTATGACCAGCCCAAGTCTCAGTACGATTCCAGAAATCCTCGAAGATCTTCGCGCAGGCAAGCCCGTCGTGCTTGTTGATGATGAAGGACGAGAGAATGAAGGTGACTTTGTTGTCGCAGCCGAACACATTGATATCGCAGCGATCAACTTCATGACCCGTGTTGGTGCTGGATACTTATGTGTCGCTATGACGGGCGAAGACTGCGACCGACTTGATCTTGGACCCCAAGCACAAGTCAACACGTCCCTGCGCACAACCGCCTTCACGGTGAGCATCGACGGGCATCCTCGTCATGGCGTTGGCACGGGTATTTCTGCGGGAGACCGAACAAAGACAATTCAAATGCTTGCCGATCCCGCTAGCCGCCCCGACGACTTTGTGCGTCCCGGACATATCAATCCACTTCGTGCTCGCGCGGGCGGTGTTCTTGCTCGCACTGGCCAAACTGAAGGGTCTGTTGACCTCTGCAAACTTGCAGGACTACGCCCCACAGCGGTCATCATTGAGATCGTTCGCCCAGACGGTGAAATGGCTCGTATGGATGATCTCGAGCCACTGTGCGCTGAACATGACATTCGGATGTGCAGCGTCGAGCAAATTATTGAATACCGACTTGCTCAAGAAACGCTTGTGTCTCGCATCAATCCGGTATCCGGCACGCCCATCCAAACACCTTGGGGACAATTCAACCTCATTGCGTTCGAAAGCCAAGTTGACCCACAGCCGCATATCGCCTTGTGCATGGGTAATGTGGGGCAGCTTGATGTCCACGGTCAACCCATTGGAATTGATGACCCTGTACTTGTTCGCGTTCATCGACGTGACGTACTCGGAGACATCTTCGATGTCGGCCAATCACCTTCTGGCAATGTGCTTCGTGGATCCATGGCGGCCATTGCCCAAGCCGGGCAAGGGGCGCTGGTGTACCTGCGTCCAGAACACCTCGGTGACAGCGCACTTTCGCAGCTGTTGCACAGGGTGCGCCGCCCGGACGAAGATGATCCCGACCGACCCGATCTCACCCGAGACAACGGAGCTGGCGCGCGGGCTGTGCCCATCGACACACGAAATACGGGAACTGGAAGTCAGATTCTCAGAGAGCTCGGTCTCAAGAAGTTGCGACTGCTTACCACTACCCCACGTACCTGGCATGGCCTCACTGCTTTCGGGCTAGAGGTCGTCGAGCAGGTAGCGCCGCTCCCCGGCGAGTGAACAAGAAGTCACCGCTGCGCACAAACTGATAGCAAAGGGGCCAAGGCCCCGAGGCGAGGACTGACCCCTTTGCTCGCAGCGAATTTGCGTCCTACTTTGCTCCGTTGCGGCGAATCATGGATCGGAGCGACTCAGTAGCGCCGGCGGTGTCGCCCATTTCGCCAAGTGCCTCCATGACAACGAATGAGGCGGCATTACGAACTGCAATAATCAACTCATTGTCATTCATCATTGGCGCGAGCAAGTGAACACGGGCCTCAGGGTCGAGCAATTCACGAGCTTGCCACACGCCAAACACGGCGATTGCGGGCTTGTCAGCGAGCCGATTGACCGCATTGCCTGCCGCTGAAAGCTTCTTGTCAAACAGATCAACTTGCTCAAAGAAACCGTTGTCGTCGTGCTCATCATTGTGGCCCATCAATTGGTGAAAGAACTCTTCGTGCTCGCGGCGCATCTCTGGTGGAAGTGACTCAATAATGCGCCATGCCCTGTTGGGGTCAGCCTGCATTTCAGCAAGGAAGTGCATGTGCTGGCGGAGCATTTCGGCACCCGCATCGCCATGATTTCTGCCCATTCCGTTGTGTCCGTCATTGGGCCCTGGCATCCAGTACCCCTCTTCATCACCCATGAATAGCATCATGCGTTCGTTGTCGTTCCCATCGTGATGGTCACCAAGACGAATTCGATTCTGATGGTGCTCGCCATCATCGTCAGTGAATTCGATCACACCCTCTGCCTGAATAGCAGATGACGTGGCACCGCCCATCATTTGGCTCAGCAGTGTGTGCATGTCAATCCCAGAATCACCCACCTCCTCGGCAATGGCATCAAGGTCAATACTGCCGAGGTCGCTCAGGTCAATTTCAATAATCTTGCGATCTCCGTTGTGTTCAATCACGATCTGGCCCACGCCATTGGTCACTGAAACTTCAACGTCAATCTCTTCACTATCCGCTGCAGCACCCATGGCGGCGTTTATTAATGCTTCACGTATAACACTGGGTTGAGCACCTGCAAAGACTGCTGGAATTGCCGTGCGAAGCTCACGTGCAGCAATAGCAGGCATGCTGCCGAGAATGACTTCTGTGCTATCGCCACGCCCATCAAGCATGACCAACATCGAGTCGCCGTTGGCAATCGGTGCCGAAGCAGGGCAGTCCTGATTGGCTTGCTCTATGGCTGATGCAAAGTGCTCGGCAAGACCTGAGTTAAAAATGTCAGTCGAGGGCGTCACAGCCCAGGCCGACAAGGTGGCGATCATTGATCCAGCAAGCAACAGATGCATAAGAGACTCTCCTTTGAAGCATTTAGTGAATATGGTTTACGTCATCATAAGACAACGTGCGAGGCTAAGTCGCTTCGCACGTTGCGTTGGTTTCAGTTCATAGGAAACGCACGCCGTGTGTATCTGTTAGTTCGCGCGGGCCAGAAATGCGCTCCCATCGTGTGGTCGCAAAAATCACCCATTTGATCATCTTCAGTGTGTCAGGCCCAGCCCTGCATGGCCCGGGATCTGTCCGGACCCTCAATGTTCATCACCACACGCTGCCTCTCAGCCGAGTGGGTGGTCTGCACTGCAATGGTTGCTACACGCAACACCGAACAGTCGCGCACATCACGCTACATTCGGTGTTCGCCAGGCATCTCATCAGGTACGCCCCCATCGAGATTATCAGGGTCTTCCTCGGAGTCGTACTCGTAACTGAACTCGCTCGTCTCGTCGGTTGAATCCTTGGTTTGAGCCTCTTCGCCCGATGCTTCCATGGCCGTCATTTGCTCCCACTCTTCAAGTGAGATCAACACTTCGCGAGCCACTGACCCCTTGTGCTCGCCAAGAATGCCTGCCTGACCCATCTGGTCAACCAAACGAGAAGCACGGCTATATCCAATTGCCATCCGTCGCTGAAGCAAGGACACGCTGCCACGGCCAGACTCAATCATGACTCGAACGGCGTCATCGAACATCGGATCACGTTCAGATGGCGCCGCGCCAATTTCACCTTCAGTACCGGGCCGCAACTGAATGAGCTGCCGCTCAAAGCTTGGAGCTGCAACCGTCTTGAGGAATCGCACGACCTTACGGCTCTCGCCATCATCGACGAGCGTGCCTTGAGCGCGGCGTACTTCTGGATCGCGCGGCGTGACGACCATCATGTCCCCATTGCCAAGCAAGACCTCGGCGCCCTTGGCATCAAGCACAATACGGCTATCCATACCGCTCGAAACCTTGAATGACATACGGCATGGCATATTTGACTTAATAAGGCCCGTCACCACATTCGCTTGAGGACGCTGCGTAGCGAGAATGAGGTGGATACCAACTGCGCGAGCCTTCTGGGCAATTCGCACAATGGACTGCTCGACTTCCTTGTTCGTCATCATCATGTCGGCAAGTTCGTCAATGATGAACACGATGTATGGAAGCGAACGCGGAATCTTCGCGTCTTCCATGTCGTTTGCCGGCTGGAAGCGTTCTCGCTTTTCTTCTTCGCTCATCTCGTTGAAAGTGCGAATATCGCGAACGCCCGCCTCGCGGAACAGTTCGTATCGCTCTTCCATCTTGCGAACTGCCCAGTCCAAGATCGCGGCAGCCCGGTTCATCTCGGTCACAACCGGGCATGCGAGATGGGGAATGTCTCCAAACATGCTGAGCTCGACCATCTTTGGATCGACCAAGATGAGCTTCACCTCATCGGGTCGCTTCAAGAAGAGCCAAGACATGATGATTGAGTTGATGCACACACTCTTGCCCGAGCCAGTCGTGCCGGCGATGAGCATGTGAGGCATCTTGACCAGATCCTCTACAAGCGGCTCACCGCTTGCATCCTTGCCAAGGAACATTGGCAGCACCATTCCATCGGCTGCTCCAGAGCTGATGAGCTCTCGAAGCCGGACCTTCTCACGCGTCGGATTTGGAACCTCGATGCCGATGGTCGTTTTGCCAGCCATTGTCGGCACAATTCGAATATTGGGCGCTCCAAGGCTTCGGGCGAGATCGCTTGCAATACTGTTGATACGAGCGACCCGTGTACCCGGGGCGAGCTGCACGGAATAGAGCGTTACTGTTGGACCTGCATCGATACTGGCGACTTCTGCATTGATTTCGTACGTTGTAAGGGCGTTCTCGAGCGCTTCTGCTTGATCTCGCACCATCTCCTCAGCAGTTTCTGAGTACCCGGTCTCGGGTTCAGCGAGCAGTTCAACGGAGGGGAACTCATAGCCATCAAAGTCTTCTCGCTGGATGTCTTCGTCCTTGGCAACGTCCTTACTGCCGCCAAACATGCGAATTGGGAGCTTGGCGATTTTGGCCTTGAGTTGTTTCTTACTCAAAGCGGGGCGAGCGACCTCTTCCTCTTCTTCACATTCATCTTCATACTCGTACTCCTCTTCCTCGTCGTCTTCTTCCTCGTATTCGTCTTCTTCTTCCTCGTACTCGCCTTCTTCGTGCCCATCCTCGACCTCTGGATCCCCGCTTTCACATTCCTCCTCATACTGAGCATCCTCAAGCTCTGCGACTGCCGATCCGCCCTCTGGACGCAGCGAGAGACGTTTCATCCAGCCGATGCTCGGCCGAGGAGTATGCTCGCGTAGCTGTATACCGCGCCGCCACGCCCAGCCTGGCAGGGCTAGCATGACCTCGTCAGCGGCAATCACCAAGCCCACAATCAGCAGTATCAACGCCAATAATGTGGTCCCCAGTGCACCAAATTGCGGAATGAGCGATCCAGCAATCGCATGACCAATCAATCCACCAGGCGATCCAGCCAAGCCACCCACTGTGGGAAGTACAGCAGCGTGCAGCGACGAAAGACCCACAGCGGCGACAACCAGCCCAACTGCCCGCAGCGGCGCGTGCAGGGGGCGACGACCAATCAGCGTGAGTACAAACCACACACCAATGCCTGAGGCAATCAGCCACGCGCCGAGCCCGATTGTGTGCAAGGACCAATAGGAGACCGCGGCCCCAACCCGACCGCCTAAGTTTGACACGGTGATCGGATAGGCCGATACAGCGTGCGACGGGGGGTCAGCAGATGAAAAACTCACCAGCGAGATCATAAGAAAGCACCACACACCAATCGCCACGACCCAGCAAGCCCACTTGAGCGGATTCGCAGGTGGATCCGTTGCGGATGACCCGCGACGCGATTGTGATTGACCTCGAGCACGAACAGTTGCAGTTGGTGGCATAACCACTCTTCATCGGCTCTCAGTGGCCAATAAGACCAGCATTCCAACACCTTCGTGAGCCCATAAAATTGTCTGTGCTGCCTAACTTCGCCACGGATCTGCTGAGTAAACGTACATATATGCTGTCCGGCGCTTCATCTGCTCGGCTGATCTCGCGGAGAAGCCCTGCAGGCAGTCAATACTGACCGCAATAGAGACAGGACAACTAGATTCAGATCCGTCACAATACGCTCCATGCACGATGCGACGACATGGGCGGGCCTCCTGGGGCGATGGGTAGATCTTGCCAAAGCGGCCCGGGCACTCGATGGTGCGGACGACGGACCATGGCAACGAGCGTTGCCGGCCATCATCACGTACGAAGCACTCGCCCAAGCCTTAGCACATATTGCTGATCTGTCAGTTGAAGAACGCAGCTATGCGCTCGATCAGGCCACTGTGCTGCTTGAGGCACGCCGAAGCGACATGGATGATGCGTTCGATGAGTTACCCGATGTGGTCGCCGAGGCCGATGCGGCAGTTGTTGCGGCCATCACCAACGCCCGCCGCTCGTGTGTGTGGACAATTCTGTGGGAAGGTCCGGGGCCACTCACTATGCCCGGTGTTGCCGGCGTACCCACGCGCGCTTCCGACGACGGAGCCGTCGCCGTCATGCCGCCTGGCACGCTTGCGCTTCCAAGTGAGCCGATCGCATGGTGGATCGGCCGCGACGAACCGATGCTCGCCCGCGGGATCGCTGGATGTCAGGCGGTTCCACTTGACCACCCGCTCCAAGTATGGCGGTGCTTTGGACCAGATGGGCAAGCCCACCAAGACCGCATCCGCGACATCAATGATGAAGGGCCTGAGGGTGGAATACCACTGCTCCTGCCACTGATTGCAGGCGGATCTCGGTTGGATGCGCTCGAACTGCCGCAAGACTGGCCGCCAAGCATTGTCAGCGCGATTCAACCGCCGCCGCTCGTGCACTGGGATGTGCCACACGATCTCGCTCGTTAGTGGGCCACAACGTCTCGTGGACGGACCGTCATGACGCCCGATTCCTCGCGTTGACTCGCGATGACCAATCGATCATGCAAATCCGGGGCGTGCTCGGCCCACAGCGCCTTGATGACCGACGGGCAGTTGCACTGCTCGGATCGATGCAACAAGACGAGGTGCTGAAGATCTGATTCCGACACAACGTCGAGCACACTGTCCATGGCTTCACGATTCGACAAGTGGCCGGCCCCGCCCATAATGCGATCAATCAAAAATCCAGGTCGGTCACTGGCAAGCTGCATGACTCGATCGTAATTCGACTCGATTGCAAATGCGTCCAGTTGGTGTGCTTGGAAAAAGGCCTTCAATTTCGCATCGACACGGCCAAGATCTGTCGCCCACCCAAGCGTGGCCTGCCCGTGACGAATCACGTACACCACTGTTCCGTGCGTGTCGTGTGGGGCCATTGCCGTTGAAACCGATGTTGAATTATCCAACTTGATCTCATTCACAAATGATGTGATGCGTTCGCGTGGAATACCCGCGTGCACGATGCGCTGAACATGTGATTCGTGCACATGTATGGTGAACGCCCATGACACAATCGCATTTTTCCAGCCCGCGTGAAAATGATCGCTGTCTCCGTGCGTCAACAAGATGTCTGTGACATCGCGCAGACTATGACCGCGAGATTCCATCGCGAGCCTCGTTCGCCGGGGCGAAATACCTGCGTCAATAAGAACGTGTCGATCCGATTCGCGCAGGTGCAGTAGCGCTGCATTTCCTTGGCTGCCGCTGGATAACACTTCAAACTCAATCACTTGTTCGAATGCCGGGAAGCGGGGTCACGGTCGTGGCAAATGCCACGCTCAGACTGCTCAATGAAGTCTGCATACTCTGCAAATATGTGGCCGCCATCTGCCCGAAGCTGCGCGATGACTGCTGGCATGGCGAGGTCGCTTCTGTAAATCACACGGTACGCTGCCCGCCGCGCAACAATATCGTCGCGGTCCATGCCAGAACGCCGCATGCCAATCAGATTCAGACCGGCAATGCGATTGATCTCTTTCGAAATACACCACGGGGGAATGTCGACAGATGCGCCGGCGTGCCCTTGCATGAAAGCGCCTTCTCCAATTCGGCAGAACTGGTGAATGGCAGCACCGCCACCCATGATGACGCGATCGCCTACCGTGACGTGACCGCCAAGCGCCGCGGCATTGGCCATCTGTATGTGATTGCCAACCTGGCTGTCATGCCCCACATGTGAGCACGCCATAAAAAAATTGTGGTCGCCGATGCGGGTTGGTTCATCGGTCTTGGCGCGATGCGCAGTGAAGCACTCGCGAAATGTATTCTGGCTTCCGACAATCAGGCCTGCCCCAGGGTCAGACGGGTTCCATCCGATGTCTTGTGGCGGAGCGCCGAGAGCCGCTGCGGGCCACACTGTGTTGTCTTCGCCCATGGTCAGTGGGCCCGTGAGGTAACAATTGGCCACCAGTCGGCACCGGTCGCCCACTCGGACAGGTCCCACGGTGCCATCAATAACGCAATTCGGACCGATGACCACATCGGCGCCAAGCGTCACGTCGCCTTCGATGACAGCAGATGGGTGGATCGTAGTGGCAAGTTCTGGCATGTCGACATCGTATCATCGGCGGTCACAATGGCTTCATTTCCTGGCAATCTTGAATTTCGCGACCTTGGCTGCATGTCATACAGCCAAGCCTTGACGCTGCAGCGGTCCATTCAGCAGGATGTCATTGCAAGTCGTGAAGGCGGGGGGCACCCCGGAGTCGTCCTGCTCGTTGAACACACACCGCCCGTCATTACAATCTCAAGGCGAGCTGCCGCAGAGTCGCACCTCCTTGCCACACCCGAAGTCCTCGAAGCCGCCGGCATTGAGGTCCATGACACCGACCGGGGTGGCGACATTACCTATCACGGTCCAGGCCAACTCGTTGTGTACCCAATCCTCGACCTCAACACACTCGAACTCAGACTGCATGGCTATATGCGGTGGCTCGAGGAACGAGCCATAGAAACGCTCGAACAATTTGGTATCAAGGCGGAACGAGATGACGAAGCCACCGGAGTCTGGATCGGCACAAATAAAATTTGTGCAATTGGCGTGCGAGTCTCTCGGTGGGTTTCCATGCATGGACTCGCGCTCAATGTTGAACCCGACCTCTCACACTTCGACTGTATTGTGCCATGCGGACTTCATGGTCGTGGAGTCACGAGCATGCGAGCAAAACTTGGGGATGAGTGTCCCGGTATGGATGCTGTGAAGCGAGCCATGTGCAACGCATTCGCCAATGCAATTTGACACTATTTCAAACAGATGTTGCCTCTTGCAATCACTCGTCAAGGCAAAGCTGCCGCTATTCAATACCGAGCTCATCTAATACTTCGCTCGTGATGTCGATGTCTTCGGGATATCGCAGCACACTTCGCAAGCGAATCTGCAACATGGCTGCTTGGAAAGCGCCTGGGCCGGGTTGAACTTCGAACGGGTCGTCAGTTGGAATAAAGCGGTGAACCATGTCGATCTCAAGACGATCGGCTACAACATTGATGGCGTCGACCAGTTCACGATACGCTCGCTCAACTTGCTCAGCACCGAGTGTGGCTTTGGCGGCGTTGGCTTGTTGAATGAGCATGTCTCGTTGCTGCAGCAAACCCTGACCCTCTTTGCTAATGGCCTCAAACTCTGAATCATCTGGGGTCAAGCCCTGCATGCGTTCTTGCACCGACTGAAAGGCCTCCATCAATGATTGCTGCGCGCCTTGTAATTCTTCCTGCAATGCTTGATTCTCTTCTATGAACGATTCGCCCTTGAGAAGCTCCGAGAGCGCCTTGCCAATATGTACGTACCCAACGCTGTACACACGCTTCTGCGGTGACTTTCCCCAGGAAAGTCGTTTCTCAACAACTTGCATGACAATCGACTCAGCGTCAGTATTCTCGAGTGTGATCGAAGAGGCGGGGCCGAGCTTCGGCGCTTGGATCGCGTCATCAGCATCAACTGGTGATGTCATCAAACTGCCGGCGTACAGAGCCACAACGATCATGGTGAGCGATACCGTGAGTCGTGGTAAAGAAAACTGCTTCATGTCTTGAACTCCAGGGTTCTGATCACTCGGATGTGTCGAGGATCGATAGAAATGCTTCTTGTGGAATGAGCACAGAGCCAACCGACTTCATGCGTTTCTTGCCCCTCTTCTGCTTCTCAAGAAGTTTTCGCTTTCGCGAAACGTCGCCGCCATAACACTTGGCGGTCACATTCTTGCGGAGGGACTTGACGGTTTCACGCGCAATGATCTTGCCGCCAATGGCGGCCTGCAGCGCGATTTCGAATTGATGACGATCAATCTGCTTACGCAATTTGAGCAGCATGCCTCGTGTTCGCTTCTCGGCGTTATCACGATGGCAAATCATGCTGAGCGCTTCAACTGGCATGCCGTTAACGAGAATACTAACCTTGGCAAGCCGTTCGGCGCGGTACTCAATGATCTCATAATCCATTGTGCCGTACCCACGCGTGATCGATTTCAACTTGTCGTAGAAGTCATAAATGATCTCGGCAAGTGGTATCTCGAAGATCAACATCTGCCGACCCTCGGAAATGTACTTCTGCGACTGAAAGAGCCCGCGGCGGCCATCACACAGTGACATCAGGTCGCCAATGTTCGCATCCGGGCAGATGATTTCGATCTTGACAATGGGCTCGCGAATCTGATCAATCTGCGATGGGTCTGGAAGATCGGCTGGGTTATGGATTTCAATCAGGTCGCCGGTGGTTGTCTTGATTTGATACGTCACGGTCGGCGCAGTCTGCACAACTTCGACGCCGCCCTCACGCTCAAGACGTTCTTGAACAATTTCCATATGCAGCAAACCGAGAAAACCACACCTGAAGCCAAATCCGAGCGCTTCCGAGTGCTGCGCTTCAAACGTGAACGAGGCGTCATTGAGCCGCAACTTCTCGATAGCTTCTCGCAACGCTTCGAAGTCGCTCTTCTTGCCGGCATCAGCAGTTGTCGATGGGTAGAAGTCGCAGTACACGACTTGCTGCGGCTCTTCGTACCCCGGCAGTGGCTCTGGCGCGAGGTTCTTCTCGTGTGTAATCGTGTCGCCAACGCGAACGTCTTCGAGTGTTTTGATCGCCGCCACCATCCAGCCTACCTGGGACGTACCAATTGATTTGACATTTTCAGACTGAGGCGTGTTGCGGCCAAGCTCGGTAATGGTCCAACTAGTACCCGTGCCCATCATGCGAATCTTGTCGCCTACTTTGAGTTCGCCATCAAAGACACGGACATACACAATGACTCCACGGTAC
>CAVOCO010000005.1:0-13291 GCA_963694215.1 Phycisphaerae bacterium | reverse complement strand
AACCATTCCATACGATTCTGCACTTCGTTCCCAAAGTCATCCGCTTGACGAGCAAGTTCGGTTTCGGAGGCCTCTAGCTCACTTCGCATGCGATCGAGATACAGCTGACGCGTACTCAATGTTGCTGCAATTTGAGCCTCAACCAAAGCCCTAAATTCCGCCTCGATGGCAAGGTTCGGCGTGTCGCCACGAGCTCGAGAAATGCGAATCGAAGCGGCCAATGGTTCGATGGTCGCTTCAAGATGAAGTTCGCGAATCTTTCTCCAGAACAACTCTGGATCAGACTCTTTCAAGTCAACGAGATCTCCAAGCACCGGACCGAGTTGCCGAAGCACCTTGGCAAATCGATTAGGGTCGAGCTGGCACATTGATCGCAATTCATCGGCCAGCGCTGAGTCGATTTCTGCGGCAACATCAAGATACCGATCCACAAATGCAGCTCGGTTCAATGTCGGGCGGGCGGTCATATTGTCCGCCTCGGCATACAACACTCCGCCGCCATGCAAGACCAGAGCCGTGACAATGGCGAATCCGGCCCAGCACAATCCAAGTGAATACCGTGGTGATTTCGTCATGACTGCGTACTCCTTCATCCGTCCATCCTCGCTACGACTCGCACGGAGTCCAGTTCATTCTCGATAGTTTCCATGTCAGTCTGCCCAGGAGAAACTACGAGCGCCGAGCCAGCCCCATTGCGAACAGCAAATACAACATCCTCAAGATTGCCTATGGCGCCAGAAAAGTCCAAGTCACTCACTCGTTTCAAGCCTTGAAATCGAGCGACAGAGCCGGTTGGATCTAGAGATACCGGCAGAACCACCTCGGTAGCCATTCGACGAGCGACTGAGCGACCCTCAAGCAAGGGCTGCCGCCCAACAAGCCAGAAGGCCCCCACAACTGCGAGCAAGACGCATGCGGCCATCGCGAGCTGCGCAAGAGGGCGGAAGACAAGCCGCCGCGGTGGCGCGAACTGAGCCTCACGAAGCTGCTGCAAGCTCGCCATGGACACGCGGTCTACCAATCCAGCGGGTATGTCCCGCGGGGCCGTCGCGTCAAGCGCTGCGTCGATTGCAGCATCAACAGCGTCACAGCGCGGATCGAGTGGATCCTGCTGGCTATTTCGGGGGGTCCAGGGGCCGTTTTCAGTCATAGTGTGTTTCCAACGCCTGTATAGGCAACCGATTGCATGAACTAACTACCCCGACTCATAAAATCTTCTGCAATTTCATCGCCGAGGGCCTCTCGCAGACGCTTGAGGGCGCGAAAATGCCGCGCAAGCACCGTGCCAAGGGGGTGCTCCAGTTGCTCGGCGATCTGCTTGAAACTCAGCCCAGCCATATGCCGCAGATGAATCACCTGCTGGTCAGCTTCGGCCAAGCCCTGCACAGCCGCCCAGAGGGCTGCAGCCGTGTCAGAATCGATCTTATCGTGGCGAGAACGATCCTCACGCCCAGTCTTGAACACCGGACGAAGGACCTCGGCAGCCACCGGGATCGCCTGCCGCTTTCGGCGGCGCATCTCATCTCGAAGGCGATTCATGGCGATTCTGAACAGCCACGAGCTAAATTTCCCTTGGTCGACGTATGACTGCAGCTTTGCAGCCACGGTGCAAAACGTGGATTGTGTGATTTCCTCGGCCAAGTCATGGTCATGGCAATTTGAGACCAGCAGGGCATGCACACGAGGCGCATACTCGGCAACGATCGCGCACCACGCGGCATCATCGCCAGCGATTGCTTGGGTGATCAGGTGCGTGGTATCTACTGAGTCCAGGTGAAAATCCTCTTGTCTTGGAAACTCTAGTCCGCATTTGGGGATGCTGGCTTCCGTCAACTCTACAATCGGTTCCTCTCATGGTTCCACTCCTGTCAGCTTCGGTCGATACCGCTCAAACTTCCACGCTGCTCGTATCACTCGCGCTCTTGGTGGGCGGATTGGCGTTGCTACTTGTCGGGGCTCACTTCCTGGTCGATCGTGCGACCGCCGTTGCTCAGCGTCTGGGTGTCTCGCCCCTGGCCATTGGACTCACAGTCATTGCGTTTGGCACCAGTGCCCCTGAACTGGCACTCAATGTGGTGGCGGCGGCATCAAGTGAGGCCGGAGCGAAGCTGGCCTTCGGCAACGTCATTGGGTCGAATATTGCCAATATTGGCCTCGTACTAGCGCTGGCCTGCATTGTTCACCCCATCGTCGCTCATCGCAGTATTCGCTACGTCTATTACCCACTGCTTGTTGCCACCGAGATACTGCTGCTCGTACTCGCTGGTGGAACTGACAACGTGACGGCGGTTGATGCCATCATCCTGCTCGCGAGTCTTCCGGTTGCCCTATTCGTATTGCAGTGGGCCGCCCGGAAACACGCACATCAGACTGAAGAAATTCAAGCCCCCAGTGAGACATCCACAACGTGGAACGCCGCTGGAATACTCGCGTTGGGCTTGGTCATGCTTATCGCTGGCGCAAAGCTTGCAGAAATGGGCGCCATTGATATTGCTCGAAAGGCAGGCTTGTCTGAAGCGATCATCGGCCTCACTGTTGTGGCTGTTGCCACGAGCCTCCCAGAGAGCTTTGCCGCGATTATTGCAGCTCGCCGCCGGCAGTTTGATTTGGCCATGGGCACGGTGATCGGCTCGAACCTCTTCAATATCCTCAGTGTGCTGGCTATTACCGCATTGGTGAGACCCGTGCCGATTCCCTTGGTCGTGGGCGGTGAATTACTCATCATCATGTTCGTCTTCACACTCGCGATCGGTGTGATCTACATCAAGCAACTCATCGGACGTAGCAGTGTCGATGCTGCCCGCGGCGTCACACTTGGCCGACTATGGGGTGGACTCATGCTCGCCGCTTGGATTGGCACCATGATCTGGTATGTTTGGAATGGCGAACAGGCCAGCTAAATTGGCAAGTCATCATCGCCAGCAGGCGGCGAAGGAATTGCGGCAGCCGCGGGCTGACCCCACTGAGATCCGCCACCGGTCTGCGTGGAATCCGTGTACTCACGGAAGCATGTCGACCGCGAATCCCAATTTAATTTCACTGTTCCCGTTGGGCCGTTTCGCTGCTTGGCCAAGATAAGTTCGGCAAGATTGACCTTGTCAGGGTTCTCATCACGCCACTCTTCATCACGGTGATAGTACGCCTCACGGTGCAGCATCATGATGACGTCGGCATCTTGCTCAATGGAACCCGACTCACGCAAGTCGCTCATCCGAGGGCGATGACCCTCACGTTGTTCGGCCGCTCGGTTGAGCTGACTGAGGCATAGCACTGGGACATCAAGTTCACGCGCCAACGCTTTGACGCCACGACTAATTTCACTTACCTCTTGCTGTCGTGACTCGGTCCGGTGACCCGACGTCATCAACTGCAAGTAATCGATCACAATAGCAGTGAGCCCGTGTTGTTGTTTCATTCGACGTGCTTTGGCGCGCAGCTGCAAGAGCGTCAAGCCAGGAGTGTCATCGATAAACATCGGTGCAGACCGCAACTCATCGCACGCCGAAAATAGTGCGCGAAACTCTGAGGATCGAAGCGCGTTGCGCCGCATGCGGTCTCCATCAACGCCCGACCGACTTGCGAGCACACGCTGCACCAACTGACCGGCCGACATTTCCAAACTAAAGACACCAACCGCTTCGCCTCGGCTTGCAATGTGCTCTGCGATATTGAGTGCCAATGCGGTCTTGCCCATTGAGGGCCGCGCCGCCAAGATGATCAGTTCGCCTGGCTGGAATCCGCTGGTCAATATATCGAGGTCGCCGTAGCCCGTCCCAACACCAGTCAGCGGCTGACCATCAGACGCTTCTAATCGCTCAATCGCCTCGCGAATCAATGCCGATAGTTCGACAGCCTGTCGAGACTCAGACTCTTGCGCAATCTTGAAGATGCGTTGTTCGGCCTCGTCAAGCAGATCTGCTGCAGACTCTGGATTGGTGTACGCCTCGCGGAGAATGTCCCCAGAGGCCTTAATGAGTTGCCGCACCATTGACTTCTCGCGAATAATTCTCGCGTAATGCACAGCGTTCGCTGCGCTCGGTACTGAGTCGGCTAACTCTACGACGTAGTCAAGACCACCCACTTGCTCGAGCGTGCCCCGATCTTCCATGAGTTGCTGCAACTGCACCACGTCAACAGACTGATGCGTGTCGTATAGCTTGAGAATCGCAGACCACAGTTCGGCATGGGCAGGACGCGAGAAATCGTCGGCGCTACGAATCACCTGAACAACATCACCACACACATCGGGATCAAGAATGATCGATCCGATGAGACTCATCTCGGCCTCAACGGCGCATGGGGGCAGCGCATTGAACAAGTCAGAGAGCGATCGATCGTCGCGAATGTCATCTCGCCGAGCACCGCGTCTTGCCATAGGACCACTCATGTAACATCTCCGCGAAGGCGATACGTACGCTCTGCGTCTAAACCTATTCCCATGATCCCCGAAACGAAGAAGAACGCAAGTACTACTTGACGGTCTGAAGCGATTCAGTTGATTCTGTCTCGCCAGTTTCAACAGCCATCTTCATGAGCCGGCCAACCTTGAACTTCACGGTGTTGCGAGCAGGAACCGGAACACGTTCAAGCGTGCGTGGATTCTGCGCCACTCGTGCAGCTCGCTCACGCGTTTCGAACACGCCGAAATCGCGCAGTTCAAGGCGATTGCCTTCTGAAAGTTCAGTAATTACGCTGTCGAGAAACGCCTGAACGACTTCTTTAACGTCGGCGCGTTTGCGACCAGATCGAGTAACAATCCGATCAATTAAGTCTTTCTTGGTGATAGTCCCCATCCGACCGTCCTTTCCCCACACATTCGTGATGCATGTACACAACAAGACCTCGCGAAGTTGCCCGCAAACCTAGCAGGGCAAGGCGATCCACATGGACCCACAATGGCGTCTACAACAGGGGAAACGCCAAAAGCAGTATCCGGGAGCGGAGGGCCCTCGTCAAGAGCGCGGGGGCAACTTGCCCAACCTTGGGATGGCCTGTGTATACACTGCCGATTCAAGCCTCTTGGAGCACACTCTCACATGGACATCATTCTTTGCGGCGGAGGCGACATTGGAAGCGCAGCAGCAGAAACACTGACGCTTGCGGGCGAGAGCGTCACCCTGATCGACCCTGACGAGCGAAGAATCAAGTTTCTCCGGGAGAATCTGGATATTTCGACCATTGAGGGCTCAGCGAGTTCAGCGAGCGTCCTCCTCTCAGCCAATGTCGCCAATGCCGATGCAGTCATTGCCACCACCGATATTGACGAGGTCAATCTGGTGATTTGTGACATTGCAGCCTCGCTTGGGGCCGCCCGAACCATGGCTCGAATCGACCACAGCATGTTTTTTCAAGACGAACAGCTTGATTACGCCTCCGTGTTCTCGGTGGATCGGCTCTTTTCGCCTGACCGTGTCATGGCTTCTGGTATGGCTTCATGGCTTCGAAATCCGGCTGCAATTGCGATCGAGCAGTTCACGGGCAACGAAATCGAGCTCCAACAATTGACCGTTGACCCTCAAGCCCAGGCAGTCGGCCAACGACTTCGAAGCCTTGCGATGCCTCGGGGAGCGCGGCTTGCCGCGATCACCCGCAACGGCATGGCCTCGTTGCCCTCAGCCGAAGCCGCGGTAGAGGGCGGAGACATTGTGACACTGGTCGCCGAGCGAAAAGTCTTCCCGGCGATGCGAAATCTCTTCACAAAAGGCACATACGGCAAACAATCCATTGCGATTTCGGGCGGATCTCCTTCCGCCGCCTGGCTCTGCCGCTTTCTGAGCGACCGAGCCTTTGACATTCGCCTCTTTGAAATGGACCGTAATAGAGCCGAGGAACTGGGAGAGAAACTGGACTGGGTGACAGTGATCAACGCTGACGCCGCAGACCCAGATGTATTCGCAGAAGAACAGCTTCACCGAGTCGATGCGTTCGTATCTATGAAGTCTGATGAGCAGAACATGCTGGCGTGCGCCTACGCCCGGCGAAGCGGCGTCAAAAACGTCATGCCGGTCATCCGCCATGCTGAATTTAAGCCCCTTCTCAAGGAACTTGGAATCGATCGCGTCTGGAACCCACGCGAAGATGCTGTACAGGCCATTCAGAGATTCCTGCATTGCCACGAATTTGAGCAAATTGACGGCTTCTTCAACGACACGCTCGAGCTCATGCGACTTCGAGTTGGTAGTCAATCGACCTTGCTCGGGCAGACACTTGCAACCATTGGCGACACACCACCCATGCTGGTACTGGCATGCGAAGACGGGGACGGCACGCCATTTGTACCTGGCGGCGATCTTGAAATCAACGCTGGACGGCACATGATTGTGCTGACCACGACACAAAAAGCCGACGAGGTCCGCAAGCAGCTTGACGTCGGGGGCTCGCGGTGAATTTTCGCTTTGTGTGCGCTCAGTGGGGCAAACTCAGCATGCTCCTCGGCACGCTTCTAGCGGCGGTAGGCGTGCTCTTTCTGCTCATTCCAGGAGAACAAGGCGTCATGCTTGACGCTGCGGAACTGAGCTTGCTCGGGAGCGGCGGCGGCGCAGCTGTGGCCGGACTGATCGCGTGGATGGTGTGCAAACGAGCGACCCTCATTGAGGTCCGTCCAATCAGCGGAAGCAGCGAAGCCGTCACCAAGCCGTATCGCATGAGTCGCCGAGACGCGGCGCTAGTCACAACCGGGGCGTGGGTCATTGGTGCCGCAATTGCTGCCTGCCCTTTCTTGATGTGGGCGACGCTTGCAACAGACGTCGCGCAGGACCACCCATTCCACTCGGTCATCGACTGCTACTTCGAGGCCATGAGTGGCATAACGACCACGGGCGCCACGGTCTTGAGTGACATTGAATCGCTCCCCCGCTCGCTGCTCTTGTGGCGTTCGCTCATCCAGTGGCTCGGCGGCCTTGGCATTTTGGTGCTGTTTGTGGCGATCCTGCCCGGACTCGGGACGGCTGCCAAGAAACTCTTTCGTATTGAATCGCCCGGGCCCGACCCAGAAGGTGTGCGGCCGACCATCCGGCAGACTGCCCGCCGGCTTTGGATGCTCTATCTCGGGCTCACCGTTGCCCAAATTGTGCTGCTCTTGAGTACGGGAATGGGCCTCTTTGATGCAGCCAACCACACCTTTACCACGCTGGCAACAGGTGGATTTAGCACAAGAAACGCCAGTATCGCGCGGCCTGAATCACTCAGCGCCGAGATCGTCTTGATTGTATTCATGGTGCTCGCCGGGTCGAACTTCACGGTGCTTCTCGCATTCTTGAAGGGACGATGGAAGGCTGCGCTTGGGGACACGGAATTTCGCATCTATCTGCTGTGCCTGATCGGTGGCACCGTGTTCATTACGGCCGCGCTCGTTGGGCACAGCGAGCCCCTTGTGCTGACTAATGGCACAGAGCTCGCGGCCTCAGGTGGCGAATCGCTTCGAGCAGCTGCGTTCACAGTCGTCTCGCAGCAAACAACAACCGGCTATGCCACCTTTGACTTTGATATCTGGCCATTTGCCGCCAAGGCAATGATTATCGCCCTGATGGTGGTGGGTGGCTCAGCCGGATCAACCGCCGGGGGGATCAAAGTAATTCGTATCTGGATTGCCCTCAAAGTGCTCTGGGGTGAACTCGAGCGGTTTTTCAGGCCGGATGTCATCCGGCCACTGAAAGTCAGTGGACATGTCATCGACCATGAACAAAAACTCAACGTGATGACCTATGTCCTCGGTACATTCCTATTGCTCGCCCTGGGTGCTGTCATCATCATGGCACTTGAAGCAGAAACATCAGGCTGCACCTTTACAACGGCCGCCACCACCAGCCTGGCAACGATTTGCACTGTAGGACCTGGGCTCGATGCGGTGGGCGCCATCCGCAATTATGGCTGGTTCACAGATGCCACCAAGATTTTCCTCTGCTTCCTCATGCTCGCTGGACGCCTCGAGATGTTTGTCATCTTTGTCCTCTTCCAACCCCGCTTCTGGAGGGGCGGATAACGCCACCGCTTCTTAGAGACCACTCGATCAGGGCGGCGAAGCGGCTGTTAACTTACACTTTAGAAACGCCATGACCACAGACCCAGCCAATATTGTCGACGTCACGCCCGCACCCATGTCGCGGGGCGACCGGTTGTTTTTGCCTGCAATCTTCAAGGGGCTCGGCACCACCCTCCGGCACACGCTGGGCAACATGGGCCGTGATGGCAAAAACAAGAAGAACATTCACGTTGTCAAGTATCCCGAAGAGCGGCGGGAACATCGCGACGTACTCGACGGCGGATCCTATGCCCCCACATTTCGCGGTGTACATAGGCTTAACAAAGACGAGCAAGGCCGCGTGAAGTGCGTGGCTTGTTTCATGTGCGCTACTGCTTGCCCAGCAAACTGCATCGATATCGTGGCCGATGAAGCCCCATGGGACGACCGCGAGAAATATCCTAAGCAGTTCGACATTGATGAATTACGCTGCATCTTCTGCGGCATGTGTGAAGAAGCGTGCCCCGTCGATGCCATCGAGTTAACGCCCCGATACGAAATCGTGGGTCTCACTCGAAACGAAATGATCTTCGACAAAACAAAACTCCTCGAGGTCTACGACCAGACCATCGAGGAGAAGCCTATGTAGCTTTGGTGCCAAATCATGCTGCCCTTCGGAAAATCTCAACAGTCGCCTGAAGAGCAGAATCGCATGTGGCGCCTCGCTGGAATGGGCTGGACGCTTGTTACTGAGATCATCGCTGGCATGCTGATTGGCTTGCTGTTCGACTGGATCTTTGGCCTCGAGAAGGTCCTCATCGTCGTGGGTGCTGTTGTCGGCCTTTTGGTTGGGCTCAGCAGCTTTATTCGCGCCGCACTGGCTGAGAATCGACGGCTTGAGGAAGAACGGAAGCAGCGATGAGTGTGCCTCCAGTGCCTGAACTTACCCTTCCGACGAAGTCCCTGCTGGTCGCCGCAGTCGGCGGACCCGCCGTTGCAGCCGCAGCATGGGCCATTGTGACAATGCTTGGCCCATGGGACATAAAAACAACGCTCGTCGGACTGCTGGCAATCGGTGTTGTGGCCTGCGTCGCGGTAACAACGACCCTCACAATTCAGCCATGGAAATCTCGAGCGATTGTGACCTGGGGCAGCGTGCTTATTGCTGCGTCAATGGGTCGTATCGCAGTCGCCATTGGCATCTGCGTTTTGCTATACTCTGCGGCTCGTCTGCCGGCGGGCCCCCTGCTCATCGGCGCGATGGCTGGACTCGTTCTTGTGCTGGCTGCCGAGACCTCAATCGTTGCCAAGCACTTCCAACGAAAGTGATCTGACCCAACGTTTCTGTTCCCCTTCTGGACCGCACGTACCACGATATGACTCATTTGCTGGCATCTAATCCGATTCACCACATCGTTGATCAAAAGATCGAGTGGCTGCATCCTGATTTGACTCTGCACATGGCGACGCTCGTTGTGGCTGGAATTATCACACTGGTCGTACTGCTTTTTGCAGCATCTGCCATTCAAACTGGCCATGTAGACAGCGGCACGCCTCGTTACCTCACCAGGGGCCGGCTTTCGCAGCTCATCGAAGTCATTTCGATGTACCTCATCGAGAATGCAATTCGGCCGATGCTCGGAGCCGACACGAAGCGATTTGTGCCTTTCCTTCTATCGCTCTTCTTCTTTATTCTCACCTGCAACCTGCTTGGGCTTATCCCAACCGTTGACTTTCAGCACGCCTTTACTGGACTAACTGACGCCGATCAACGCTGGGCGATCTTCGGGGGCACGGCCACAGCCAACCTCGCTGTCACCCTTGGACTTGGCATTACGGCATTTGGTGCGATTCAATACCAAGGGTTCCGGTCACTCGGAGTCAAGGGCTGGTGCCAGCATCTCAGTGGCGGTGCCCCGCTGTATTTGCTTCCCATCATGTTGCCCGTCGAGCTGCTCGGCTTGTTTATCAAGCCAGTCGCACTGGCCATTCGCCTCTTTGCGAACATGGTGGCTGGCCACACGCTGATGGCGGTCCTTGCTGGATTTGGCACCACCGCCTATGTCAGCACGCAGAATTGGCTTGCATCTGGTTCTATTACCCTCATCTCAATTCTCGCTGCGATTCCAGTTAGCTTCCTAGAGCTCTTCGTGGCGTTCCTCCAGGCCTTTATCTTTATGTTCCTTACGGCGGTATTCATCGGACAGATGACACACCATCACGAAGAACACGCGGAAGGTGAAGGCCACCCGGCCGTTGCTCACTGATCTCCCCTATCACAGTCATGCGATCCGCTCAGTGGGACGGATTGCTTAAGTTTGTTCCTTAACTCATGAAGACGCGTCCCACGGCGTCAACACCACTCGCCCTTCTACGGGCGAGAGACAGAAGACGAAATAGAGCCATGAAGAACATCATTATCATGACCGGTCTGACCTTCCTTGCCTTGGCATTCTTTGGCGACAGCGCCATGGCAGCCAGCGCAGCAGAAGCTCATCAGAAAGCAATTGACCTCCTCAATGCCACCAACGGTGGCCTCAAAGGCATCGGCGGCGGCATCGCCGCTGGCCTCGCCGTAGTTGGTGCCGGCATCGGCATCGGCCGCATCGGCGGCAGTGCCTGCGAGTCAATCGCCCGGCAGCCTGAAATGGCTGGCACAATTGGTACCAACATGATTATCACCGCGGCCCTCGTTGAAGGCGTTGCCCTCTTCGCGGTCGTTGTTGGTCTCTTGGGCATCCTCTGAAACAGTTCGTGTGATTGGCTTCTTCGGGGACACCCCCGAAGAGGCTTTACGCGTACCACTGGAGCGACGCAATGCTGCACATTCTTGCATCCGATGCGGGCGTCAACCCCGTCAATGTCGAGTGGCTCACACTCGTCACGACCGTTGTCGTCTTCCTAATATTCTTTGGCGCCGCCGCCGTCTTGGTCTGGCCAAAGATCCTTGCTGGACTTGATGAGAGAGATCAAAAGATCCGTGGCGAAATCGAGCGCGCCGAAGCTGCTCGAGCAGAAGCTGCCCAAGCCCTGCGTGAGCAGGAAGAGGCACTACGCGCTGCTCGTATCCAGTCGACGGAGATGATCACCAAGGCCCGTTCTGACGCCGAAGATGCCGCTCGCGATATGCGAGCCAAAGCCGAAGCTGAACTTCAACGGCTACGCGAGCAGGCCCATCGCGAAATCGATTCGGCTCGCGAGTCTGCGATCAAGGACATCTCTACTCATGCAGCCAGCCTCTCAACGGCTATCGCAGGGCGGATTCTCAACCGCGAGATTTCGGCGAGCGATCAACAAGATCTCATTGATCAGGCGTTGCAGCAACTTGCCGCAACTGAATCGAACTGACGACCATGACTGCCCACACTGACACACTCTCTCGCATCTATGCCAAGAGCCTCTTCGAGCTTGCCGACGAGGCTGGTGGCCGCGACAAAATTCTTGAGATCGCAGAAGAGCTCAAGCAGGTTTGCGAATTGATTCGAGACGATGCCTCCTTTTGTGAGTACCTCGACTCACCAGTCATCGATACTGCTCGGCGTGCCCTTGGTATCCGAGCAATCTTCACTGATCGAGTCACTGACTTGCTTATGCGATTCCTCTTGGTCTTGAATACCAATAAGAGACTCGGGCACCTCGAGATGATCCAAACAGCCTTTCATCTGCTTGTGCAGGAAGCTTGGGGTCGGATTGATGTTGAGATCTGGACGGCCGTCGAGCTCGGAAGTGAACAACAAACAGCCCTTGCAGCTCAGCTCCATGAGATTCTTGGTAAAGAACCGGTGCTCCACGCCTCGACCGATCCGTCGCTGATTGGCGGCATCAAGATCCGCATCGGCGATCGACTAATCGATGGCTCTGTTGTGGCGCGACTCAAGCAGTTCGAAAAGACGATTCGGGCCAACGGCAATCGAATCATCTCAGAGTCGCCAACCAACTTTATGGCTGTCGCCGCAAGTGAGGAACGCTTCCAATGAATCGTATTGCTGCAATCATCGCCGTACTTGGGAGCTGCATGGCAGCCTCTGCCGCGTCGATTCTGACTGTGCGCGGCGAAGCACGTCTTGAAGTGCCGGCGGACCAGTTCTCCATCACAATTGGCTCCATGTCAACGGCTCCGACGGTCAAAGAGGCCCGCACCGAAGTCGATGCCACAATGAGCAAGCTTGTCAACGTCGTAACCGCCGCTGGTCTTACCCGCGACGATGAGTGGCACACCGGGCGATACGACGTGACCCCCCAATGGGAACCCCGGCCAGCCCGCACGCAAGGATCAACCTGGACGCCCAAGATCATCGGGTATTCGGTTCGAGCTTCCATTGCAGTGATGACACAGAAAATGACCCTTGCTGGAGCGTTGATTGCAAACGCGGCGAAAGCAGGCGCCAATGAAATTAGTGCCTTGAACTTCTCGCTCGCAGATCCACGATCGAGCCGAGCCGAGGCCATCAAGGCCGCCACGAAACATGCGATCACCGATGCCACAACCCTGGCAACTGCAGCTGGAGTCGACCTGACTCAAATCCTTCAACTCTCGCTCGACGGCGCGCAGGCCACACCGCCCCGCCCCGTTGAGCATCGATATATGGCGGCGAATAAAGGACGCGCCGCCTTTGACATGAACATGGAATCCGCACCAGACATCTCGGGCGGGACCGTAACGGTAACGGCCAACGTAACTGCCGAATGGGCAATCGATCCCAAAAAGCAATAGCCCGGTTCAACCGACTGACAGGACACAGACCCGTGAAGATCAAGACCGACGAAATCACCGCAGTTATCAAGCAAGAAATCGAACAGTTCGCAAGCGAACTGGAAGTCTCTGAAGTGGGACGAGTCGTGGAGGTAGGCGACGGTATCGCCCGAATCTACGGCCTTTCCTCATGCATGGCTGGCGAACTGCTTGAATTTGACACGAACAAGGGTGTCGTGATGGGCCAGGCGATGAACCTGGAATCAGACACAGTTGGTGCCGTCATTTACGGCAACTGCCTCGCCGTTCGGGAAGGCGACACGGTCCGCACTACGGGACGCTTGCTTGAAGTGCCTGCGGGTGAGGCCTTGCTCGGCCGCGTGATCGATCCGCTCGGCGTCCCCGTTGATGGTCGTGGCCCAATTGAAACAACCACCACCATGAAGCTCGACATCGTGGCTCCGGGCATCTCTTCTCGGCAGCCAGTTACTGAGCCACTTCAAACAGGCATCAAGGCCATTGATTCGATGATTCCCATCGGCCGCGGCCAGCGAGAATTGATCATTGGCGACCGAAAGACTGGCAAGACTGCCGTTGCCCTCGATGCCATCATCGCGCAGAAGAAATACTGGGGAACT
>CAVOCO010000004.1:0-13401 GCA_963694215.1 Phycisphaerae bacterium | reverse complement strand
TCCCCGTCGCTGTCGGCGTCAAATAGACACACGCCTGGCCCATTGACTTCGACAATACTCGTTGGCGGCATTGCGCCGCTTGTCGTGACAAAGTGAGGGCCGGTGTGTTGTGTGATGTCAACGAGCGCAATCCGTGGCGATTGTTCGTCGCATCCCAAGAACCCAAGCAGCAAAAGTGGTACGAGGCGATTCATCGTGGCCTCGTGTCGGTTGTTTCAACTCGAGATCGAGCGGCGACGGCCGCATTTTCAGCAGCCGCGGCTTCATCGAGCCGTCCGAGTCGTCGCAGGAGCCGGGCTTGTGTGAACTGCGCCTCGTACAGTGAGGGGTCGATGGCGATCGACTCTGCCAGTAGTGATACCGCAGCGTTGAGGTCGCCCCGTTGTTCGAGTAATTGTGCTTGGCGGGCCATCGCTTTGGCGACGCCGCTTTGCCGGTTGGGCCGATCTCGCTGCAGTGCAATGGCGTCTTGAAAATATGCCTCAGCTTGCTCAACATCGCCACGCTCCAGGGCGAGCACGCCAAGTCCAAAGTGCGTATCGCCTTCCGTGGGGTCAAGTGTCAGATGGCGTGTGAATGCGGCCTTGCTCTTGCCAGCATCGCCAGCGTGATACCACGCCCAGCCAAGAAAATGGGCAGCAGGGGGATACGGCGGATGGGTTGCAATAGCCTGTTCGAACCAGGCGGCAGCCTTTGGATAAGAGCGTTCGCGGTGGTGAGCGAGCCCCATCAGGAACATCGCCCTGCTATCTCCCGTGCCAGCATCAATGAGTTGTCGAAGCCTGACTCGAGCCGGTCCGTACTCGCCGGCGAGAATGAGGTTGTAGTGCTCAATAAGCTCGCCTGACAACGCTGGAACAGGGGCAGGTTCGGGCGAATGAGGCTCACACCCGGCAATACAGATGCAGCAGGCTGCAATGGTCGTAATCGTCCAATTACGAAGGTTTGATTTCCTTCGGACGTGAATCGTCGTTATGGTGCGTTTGGGTGGGAGTGTGGAATGCGTACTCATGGGCAGAATCAGCATAACCATGGTGGCGGTCTTGGCAACGGCTTCAGCTTCATTCGCTCAAGTTCAATTGCAGTCTCGTATGGGAGATGCCCTACGTGGATTGACCGCTGATCAGCTGGTTCGGTTCGAACTTGGACGCCAGGCCTATATTCGAAACATCACGGTCGAAGAGGGGCTCGGTCCAATCTTCAACCAGACATCCTGCGGATCATGCCATAACGTGCCGCTTGGTGGCTCCGGCGCCCAGCAAGTCACTCGATTTGGACGGATCGATAAGAAGGGTGGGTTTGACCCACTGACAGCCTTTGGTGGATCACTACTCAACGTCAATGCCATCAGTGATGACTGTCTCGATGAGATTCCAGCCCACGCCAACGTGACATCGCTTCGCGTAACACCCGGGGCGCTGGCCTATGGACTGATCGAAGCTGTGCCCGATGATGTGTTTGTCGCGCTTGCTGCTGCGCAGCCAGCATCGCAGCGTGGCGTTGTCCGGTGGACCGAAGCGTTTGAGAACCCAGGCGTTGCTCGCGTCGGTCGATTTGGATGGAAAGCACAGCTGCCAACCGTGCTTTCATTTAGCGCAGATGCGTCGACGCAAGAACTCGGCTTTACCAATCGTCTCTTGCCAGATGAGAATCCACCTCGTGGTGATGAAGACTTGCTTGCCGAGTGCGACATGGTGCTCGACCCGGAGGACGGTCCGGATGCCCAGGGGTATGACTTCATTGACAGAGTGACCGACTTTCAACGATTTCTTGCTCAAGCACCACAAACGCCTCGTAGTGGCATGAGCGGTGAAGCGATCTTCAATGCCGTTGGGTGCGTTACGTGCCATTCCTCAACGATGTTGACATCTGATGATCTTGCTTTGGAGGATGAACTTCGTTCGCAAACGATTCACCCATATGGCGACTTCTTACTGCACGATATGGGCGCAGCGGCCGATGGTATCGGCGACGGCCCTGCGGGGGTGCGAGACATTCGCACGCCGCCTCTATGGGGTGTTCGAATTCGGAATCCATTGTGGCACGACGGACGCGTCAATGGCGGTAATTTTGAGAGTCGCATTCAAGAAGCCATTTCCTTGCACGGTGCCGCACTGAGCCAAGGACAAGCCTCTGCAACGGCGTTTGCAGCGCTGAGTATTTCTGATCAGCAATCTGTCGTGGCCTTCCTTAATTCGCTTGGGCGTGTGGAGTGCGATGGCGATGGTGACAGCGATGTCGATCTGGCTGACTTCTGGGGCCCAGACGGATTCGCATTGAACATGGGTGGCGGCATCGATGCAGACGCGCCTGCCGCTGTGTATGACGTTGATCGTGATGGCGATGTCGACCTTGATGACGCCGCGGCATTTGCCGAAGCATTTGACGGGGGTCCACGCGACTGTGATGCCGATGGCGTGCAGGACTTCGTGCAAATCGCCGAGAACCTTAGCCTTGACGCCGATCAAAATGGTGAGCTTGACGCGTGTAACTCATGCCCAGCAGACATTGACAATTCTGGAAGCGTTGGCACGGACGACGTGCTGCTTATCTTGTCTGCCTGGGGCGCATGCGCAAGTGGTTGCGATGCCGACGTCAACGGCGACTTGTTTGTGGGTGTGGATGATCTTCTTGCAGCAGTTTCAGGGTGGGGCGAATGTCAGTGATAAATAGATTACAGGGAAGCATTATGCGAAACAAAGTACTCATTGGATCGACACTTATTCTCCTTACTTCTGCCTGGGCTTCCGGACAGGGCTGGATGAACTACGACAACCAGACCTCCGTCCGGTTGCAGGCAGATCCTTCGGTTGGTGTGAATGATGATCGCGAGAAGGACTACATAGTTGGCGACATCGATAACGATGGCGACGACGATCTTGTGTGTGTTCGCAAGGAGCCATTCACCAGTACTGGTCGCAATACCAACGTGCTGTTCTTGAATGAGGGTGGCGTTCTTGTTGATCGAACCGCGACGTATGCCGTCCAGTCGGATGTGGCTGGTGATCAAGGCTTCTTGACGCCAACGAATGATCGTGATGTTCAGATGACTGACGTAGACGGTGATGGATGGCTTGACGTCGTGACCGCAGTGACGCTGACAGATAATGCCGCCAAGAACCTTTCGCACCCTCGCATCTATATGAACCTTGGCGAGAGTGAGGGCGTGTGGCAGGGCCTTCGTTACGAGGATGCTCGCATTCCACAAATGCACCCCACAGCAGGGCCGCGTTTCTGCTCGGTTGCTGCCGGCGATATTGATGGCGACGGCGATGAAGACCTGTACTTTGGCGACTATGACAGCGGCGGTTCACAGATATTTGATTACAACAACCGGCTGCTTATCAATGATGGATCCGGCTACTTCACAGACGAAACTGATTCTCGCCTTACAAGTGAGATGAGCGAGGCAGCCTTTGGTGCCGCGAGCGTGATTGCTGACATGAATGGTGATGGGACGCTTGATATTGTGAAGCAGACGTCACTGAACGCACCTCAGCATATTGCCGTGACCTGGAACAGCTCATCTAATGCGGGTGTATTTGTTGAGTATCAGATTGTGGATCAACTTGCGCCGTACCACGTGTCAGTTGGCGATCTCAATGGCGATGGCATGCTGGACATGATTACCAGCGATGATGGTGTTGATAATTACTATCTGAATCAAGGGAACGACAGTAATGGCTACGCTCAGTTTGCTCAGCGTGCATTCAATTCTGTAACCGGCGGATTTGGAAGTGATAACTACTGTGTTGACCTCGATAATGATGGCAACCTCGATGTAATCATCTGTGATGTTGATGTGGATATTTCAGGATGTAGCCGAACCACACATCTCCTTCGCAATCGTGGGGAGAGCCCTGAAGTGACATTCAGTCGTGACGACACCGGTATTCCAGATTCGATGCTTGAGGGTGTTCATGACATCGCCGTCATCGACATCGACGGCGATGGGTGGCTCGACCTCGTAATCGGTCGGTGCGGATCGACCGAAGTGTGGATGAATGAGCCACCCACGGGAATGACATTTGGATGGGAGGGTGGTATTCCCTCGCGGATCTCGCCTGGTACGTCCCAGGAAGTGCAGTTCACATTGAACCCAATTGGCGGCGCTGAAATCGCCCCCGGGAGCGGGGCATTGTGGGCTCGAACGGGCGGGGGGGCATGGTCCGTGATTCCAGTTGTTCCCCTTGGCGGCGAGTCCTACAGTGGCAACTTGCCTGTAGTTGAGTGTGCTGAAGAACTTGAGTTTTACGCAGCCGGGCAACTTGTTGGTGGAGGTGAATACACCGATCCGACTTCTGCGCCGGCTGTGGGATATCTAGCTGTTGGAGCCGATGGCGTAGAGACACGTATTCGACTTGACTTTGAAGAGCCAGCCGTTGGGTGGACTGTAGAGAACGACCCTTCGCTCTCGACTGGAGCTTGGGAACAAGTCGATCCACTCGGAACTCTCTTTGGTACCGATGTTTCGCAACCTGAAGACGATGCGACCGCAGGCTCCGATGCGATTCTCTGCTTTATTACGCAGAACGGAACCATTGGCGGCAGTGTTGGTGAGGCAGATGTAGATGGCGGTCCAACTATGCTCATCTCGCCTGCGATTGACCTTGATGCAACCGACGGCACGATTTCATATGCGCGGTATTTCTTTGACAGTGAAGTTGCCGACACATTGGTGACTGAAGTCAGCGGCGATAATGGTGGAACCTGGGTACTGGTCCACGAAACCGGTGGCACCAACTCAGCATGGGACACGACTTCATTCCGTGTAGGTGATTACATCACGCCGACGGCCGAAGTTCGCGTGCGATGGATCGTAGAAGACGCCAACCAGGCTTCGGTTGTTGAGGCCGGAATTGACAACATCCAGCTCGACGTATTTGTATGTGATGACGTCGAGCCATGTCTCGGCGATATTGACGGCAACGGTGATGTGAGCGTTGATGACATCTTGGTCATCCTCGGCTTCTTTGGTGAGCCAACAACTGGCCCAGCAGACATCAACGGTGACGGAATTGTCAACGTCGATGACATGCTCATCATTCTTGGCGCTTGGGGCCCGTGCACCTGAGTATCTAGCCAGACTGCTACGCTGTGGCAATGCGTGTCATGGTCGTATTCAATCCAGTGTCCGGAGGTGGTCGTGGGGCCGTCCATGCTGAGGCGGTGTCGCGTGCACTTTCTACGCGGGGGCACACCGTTGAGCTCATTGCCAGTGAGCGGGGTGATGCGGCCACGTGGCTGTGCAATAAACTAGCAGGCGTGGATATTGCAGTCGTCGTAGGCGGTGACGGGACTGTGCGATCAGTGGCACGGGCGGCAGTTGAGGCTGGTTGTGCGCTGCTGCAAGTACCAGAGGGGAATGAGAATTTATTTGCACGGGGACTCGGAATGAGCGCTGCTGTGGACGACGTCGTAGCCACCATTGAGCGTGGTACACGCTGCGAGGTTGATGTGGCCGAGGTCAATGGGGAGACCATGTTGCTGATGGCGTCAGTTGGTCTTGATGCTGAAATTGTTGCTGAGGTGGCAGCGCGTCGGGGCGGCTCGGTATCGAACTGGACCTATGTATGGGCTGCGCTCGCATGCGTCCGCCGGTGCTCTCCACCACAGTGCACCATTATCGTGGATGGACAAGATCTAGTTTGCGGTGCAGCTGGATGGGTAGTTGTAGCGAACTCGCCTGAATATGGGGGCAGGGTCAATCCTGCGCCGATGGCGATGATGGATGATCGAAAACTTGACGTCGTGTTTTTTCCAGCATCTCGTTCACTTGGCGTGCTACGTTGGATGAATCGATGTCGACGCGGAAGCCAAGCAGGTCATGCTGGATTTCTGCACGCAGTCGCGACGCGGGATGTACGAGTCACGCTTGCGGAACCAGCAGTTTTTCAGATTGACGGTGATGCCGGGAACGATGGCGGAGTGGTTAGTAGCATGGATGTCTCGCTGCTATCAAAACGGCTCAGAGTGCACATTCCACCCGCGTAAGTGCCATCGACATGGGATGCGCTGGAGTGCTGCAGCGATGGAGTTGGCTTTATTGTTGCTTCCTTGAGCCCAAATGCTCCGCGAGCGCCAATAATGATCATTTGGGCAGCGATACAGACCAGTAAGAACCCCACAATTCGGGTGAGCGCATTCATGCCGTTTTGGCCGAGCACCTTGAGGATGAACTCGGCTTCCCGCATGCAGATCCAACTTATAAACATGGCTCCAATCGTGCCGGCTGTTGCGGCGGCCCAGTAGTCAAAACCATTGTCCATTGCTTGCCGTCCAGCGGCAATGACAACAGCGATCGCACCTGGCCCAGCAATCAGCGGAAGGGCGAGGGGGCAGAATGCAATGTCAACAGAATCAACGGCTTCGGCGTGCGCTGCACTTCCCTGTACTTTGCGATTTTCCTTGGCTTGCACAAGCTTCCAGCCAATTGAGCCCACAATAAGTCCGCCGCCAATATCAACAGCATGCAGTGTGACACCCAAGAAATCCAAGATGTACGGGCCGCCAAAGAGAAAAATCAACAAGATAATGGTCGCGTAGATGTTGGCCATTAATGCTTGTGAACGTCGAGTGGCATGAGAATCATTCGGCGTCAAGCTGAGGAAGATGCCAACATTGCCCAGTGGATCTGTAATCACAAAGAGAGCGACAAGAACAGCTATAAATTCTGAGGTAAACATTCTGAAAGGATATCACTTTTTCGCGGCAACTTGCTTGGGTGGAGTGATCAGAGTGTTCATTCCGGCGGCGACATCGCGAGGCGACACTATCGACCTGCGTTTGACTTAGTGGACGACCGTTGCTTGGGCCGTATGAGATCGCGCATGACAATGGCTACTCCTATGGCGAAGGATACGCAAATAGCAACCATGATAGAGGGCTGCAACGTGATCCAGGGCTCTTCGAACATACGCCATTTTGCCATGATTTCTACTACGTTCCAAAGGACAATCACGTAGAAGAACCACAAGATAGACGCCATTTCAAAGGCAGTGCGTGGTCCGTAGTTAGTCACTGTGCCCGTAATGTGGACACTGCGTGTGAGGTGAAACTTCTTGCGCATCCAGATGAACACACTGCACCGGACGCTCTCGTGCACCACGAGATACAGCAGTAGGAGCAGAAGGAAACTCCATGTGTGCATCATTAGGCGATATTCGCCAGCCGTGCCATTTACTTCGACAATGCCAAGTACGGTTGCGGCGTAGAGCAGTCCATATTCAACAGCCCCGGTCCACAGCAGCACCTCTGCGAACGCCCCCAGAAAGCTTTGCCATGCAGTCGATCGTGTCCATCGAGTGATCGCGAGCAGGGCGATGCCGATCAAGAACAGCCCGAAGGCGCCCCAGCCCACCTGCTCACCGAGCCAACGATTCATGATGATCATGAGCGAGTGCCCAAAGGGCATCATCAGGAAAATAAAGAAGAATGCTTTGAGCCCAGTCATTGCCGCATGATGGAATATTGAGAGTGATGCTCAATAGCAATGGTTGCCTATCAATGAGAATTAGAGCCCAACAGAAGGATTTTCGCCCTGCTTGGACACTTTCTTGGTGTCGGTCCACTCCGAGAGGTTCGTCGCCCAACTGGTGAGTGTCAGCTGAAACTGCACGTCGAGTTGATGGGTCCTGCCTGCCCGGCTCGAGAGCTCGACGATTGTTCCTGTCAGCGAGAAGTCAGGCGTCGTGTCTGCTGCGGACCCTTGGTTCCGAAGGGCTTGCTTTCTCGCATGCGCGGCTGCATCTTGATCTTGCGCCCGACCGCTGACGCCGGCATAGGTCGTGGCGAGCTGCACGACCTTGGAGTTGACGAGCTCGGCTTTGATGTCGCCGGTCAGCATCGGCATGGAAAGCCGAGTTGTTGTGTCGTTAATGATTGCGCCGTCTTTGAAGAGCAAGATTGGTGGGCGACCGTGGGCAATTGAGAATTGCTGGAAGACACCATTGCGAAGAAGAGATTCAATCATTGAGGCTGAGGCATCTTGAACATCTTGAATGTCAATTTGGCTCGTCGTGGTGATCGACTCAGGCCCGCCAGTTTCAATACGGTGTGCAGGAGTACATGCAGTGAGAAACGCTAGAGAGATGATGCTTGTTGTAAGGATGACACGCATGGCGAGGTGGACCTTCCTGAGTTCTAGTTGTTGGCTCGTCGGAGTTCGAATGTAAAGTCAGTGGCGTTGAGTCTTGGCGAGAGATTGGTCAGTGTGACCGTGCCGCCAGATGGCACACTTGTTGCGTGCCAGACATTTGTCTTGGACTGAATCATGTTGCCGGCTTGGTCGAGCCAGCGAAGATTCCATCCGAATGATCGCGTGCTAAATCCGTCGTTTGCCACGATGATTTGAGCCTCAAGTAGTCCAGAGGGTTCGCTTCGATAGAGCCGAACGCCTCTGCAGTGCAGGAACACGTCCGTGAGGAGATCGTTGATCTGCACCGACATGTCGGTGACCTCATCGGTTGCAGGAGTTGTACGAGTGCTCACCGAGTTGACGGTGCCGCACCCAGTACCCAAGGCGGTCGCCGCGGCGAGAATGAGTAAATTGATTGATCGTTTCTTCATATGCTGGATGAACTCCTGGTGTCAAAGCTGTGAGCGATTCTAAGGGCCATTCGGGGTCTCTGTCTCGATTGATGCCCTATTCAGTAAGTCTTCGTCGGAGGTGGCGTCTGTACCTTCTGCGGGAATCTCTTCTGAGTTCGCTTCTTCTGGAGAAGGCTTGAGGCTAAAGGTAGGAGCGTATGGTTTACGTGGCCCAGTGAGTTGGATTGGCATGATCGACGCGGCGTGAGCAGCTGAAGATGGAAGTGACACGATGAGAATATTGCTCTGGTCTGGGACGACTGATGCGATGCCCAAGCTGCGGCCGTTTGGCGCGCTGAGTTGCAGGATGCCATCGGTCGGCGTGCTAACCCTGGCAACTTGTATTTCAGCAGGCATTGTTCGCCAGCACCGCAGATCGGCCTGCGCAGAACCAACTTGGTAGGCAACCGCTGCAATCGCAATCACTGAAGCCAACGCATTCTGAGATTGCTGTGCCATTTGCATGGCTGCATAGGTGGCAATTGCTTTTGTGGTAGCTCTGATGGCCTCATGACTGATGATGAGCGGAAGCCGTTCCTTGAAGTGCCAGCTCGATATGTTCGCGGTGTCGGCCAGAAGTGCTGTTCGCGTGACCTCGTTATTGGATGATGTAACGTCGATCGCCTCGATGTGGTCATCATTGAAAACCATCTTTGGAAGTGCGAGCGTTGGCATGGTGAACCCGCCAGAGAGGGGCAGTGGCATGGCAATCTTCTCTTGTTCGAGATGCGGACCCATGCCGTTCATGAAGTACACCCATGTCGTGGGCAGGGGCGTAGTTTCATTTGTTGCCCACGTGATTTCTTGTTCGAGATCGGATTGTAATTTTGGATTCATTGCCAAAATTGAGCGAAGCGATGATCGAGCTTGCACAAAATCATTGCTGTAGGTCTGCGTCGTGCAAGAGAGTCGGAAGACGGCATCGAGGTGTAGGGCCCAGGGATTGATGTAGTTGGCGTAGGCCGCCTTGGCTGGCAGGCCTGCATAGTGCTCGCTCATAATCTGATGTGTGTTGTTGTTCATGACCCCACTGGTGCTTCCAGCCCAGTCGTTACTTCGCTCTCCATCCCACTCGGCGCTCGCGTCATCGACTTTGTCGGTATTTCGTTTGGCAGCTAGTTCGATTGCCTTGCCGTATCGATGTTCAGCATCTTCCGTCCAGAGTACGGCGCGGTTGAGCTCAACACGCGCAGTATCCATGTGGCCCATTGCCATAAAGTTGGTCGCATTATTCGCGTGCAACATGATGCGGTCGTTTGGCGTGCCGCGGTACTTTGACATCGTGGCGTTGGTGACAGTGGTGACAAGGGCCTCCGAAACGGTCGCTTCTGGAGATTCCTTCATGTATGGAAATGTGTCAACAAATGCGGCATCAAAGCATTCAATGCTGGTCGCGTAATCGCCAGCCGCTTGAGCAGCGCGGCCGCTCTCAAGGAAGTACACGACTCTATTTTTCTTGTGCTTTGCTTCCTCTTTTGCGTCCGTGTACGCAAGCGTTGCAGCTGCGGGGTAGTCGCCCTGCGACCATACTCCAGCAAGCTTCTTGGCATCAGAACGGTAGTCCCCTTGGCAGCCCAGAGACATGAGTACGATCGTGGTCGCCGTCAACGCGTAAGCCCAATTCTTCATAGGATCCCTCCGGAATTTCCCATCCTATTTAAGTTCATCTATCCAAAGGCTTGGTTGGCCAATGCCTAGATTCTGTACATTAGATGTGTCAATGCTGATGCTGCTGTTGCGGAGGAATTCAGCCACAGCTGCAGCTTTCTCCAGTTCAGTTGCGCGGAGCACGGCGCCATCCTTGAGTGACTCAAAGAACTTGCTCTGTTGCATCCATCGTGCTTCACCAGATGCAGAGAGCGTCATTGGTATTCGGAGTGATCCCATAAGGTCACTGACCTGCACATACCGATCGACCGTCTCGCACAACGGATGTTCAATGACAAGTCGATGGGTACCCTCGGCCATGGGAATCGGGCCGGGGGTGCTGCCGACAAGCATGCCGTCAATTGACACCATGGCGTTTGATGCATGGAGAGGGTAGGTGCTCGCCGTGAGCGTCCAAGCGCCGTCAATTCGCTTGATCTCAGGAACCTGCATATTTGCGAGTACCGTTTCAATTCTAATTTTTAGGGGCGAAGACGCCGTCGCGATTGGACCGAGCCGGCCCGAGGCGGACGCATCTCGTACTGAGGTTGCGATTTGCACGGCGTCGTTTTTGAGAAGGCGATCGACGGCGTTGAATTCAATTCGGTCATGGCCAGGGCTTGTCAGGAACCGCTCGCTTGCATCCACGATGCCGCCATCTACGCTGATGCCATTAGCGCCATTGAGCAGCGTCCATGATGTCGACACGGTGTACTCGGCCACGGTTCGTTGCAGTTTGGGACTCTCTGTGACGTTCACCACAAGCGAACTGATCGTGGCTGTGAGAATTGCACTGGCGCCAAGATGGCTGGCGATCGCTGTGGCGGAAGAGCGATCTGAGAGCAACCGCTGTGCTCGTGTTTCAACGGTATCGCCAGTGCCAACGTTGGGGCCCTCGGATGCAAGCGTGCTGACTGCATTAAGGACGTCCTGCCTGCTCACAACACGCAACCCTTGCGCGGAAAGCATGCCGCGCAGCTGCGCGTCAAAGACGGTGACGCGATCGCTTGGGATATCAGCAGCCGCATTAGCTACAAATATGGCAACCACACCGTTGTGTGGTGATGGCGTGGTTGGTGGCGTTGCGGGCAGCACGCTCGTGGTAGATCCAACACGCGTTGCGGCAGGCCGTGCCGGGCTCGCGAATGGGCCCTGGGCTCGGGTATTCACATCAATGTGTTGGGGAAGCGATTGAGAAGATTGCAGAATCGTGTGCCCAATGCTCGGGGATCGGATCAGCTCAATCGCCGCAGCTTCTGAGTACTTCGGAAATATGCTCGTGACAGTAGCCCAGCCGATTGGGCGGCTTGTTGATCCAATGGCAACGCCCGTTTCCGGGTCGACCATCGTATTGCCTGGATCGCGAAGCTCGAAGAGGTCGCCGATGTGCAGTCCGCTTGTGCTTCCCCGATTGAAGAAGATAGTGCTGCCTTCCAACCCGATGACCTTTGCTGGCGCGAGCGAGTCGAGAATTGCATTGGTTGCTTTGGAAGCAAACTGCGATGCCGCTGCACCAATCATGCGGTTCGAGAAAGACCCCTCCTGCACTGCTCCATCAATAAGCCGCGTCTCTTCTTCAAATTCAGATGTAAGAGATGCGGTGTCAAGGATGGTGCCGCGTGTGACGTCGTAGATCTTGAGTGTGGCGCCAAGCTGAATGGTTTCAAAGGTGTACATGGAGTCGCCCATTGCATCCGCGATGATCGCAGTGCGGTCGATGAGCTGAAAGTTAGTCACTGTGACCGCGGCGATGTACGTGAAGCCTGCGAGTTCAAATGCTCGGGCCGTGTGTGGATCATTCGTGTCGTACAGGCCAGAGTTTTGTACATCTTGGGCAGAGAGCACCGATTCGAGATCGCTTGCCGCAACCACTTCAAACCGGCCAGACTTATTGATGCTGTGGACAAGATCGGTGTCTACGGCTTGCAGAACCTGCTCAAGCAAATTCTTCACGCCAGAGCCATCGCCTGCCGCTCGCGCCATGACGGCAGGTGTCGCCGCAACAGATTGAACTGCGATCCGTGGCTTAGAAGCTGCTTGGGCTGTGGCGGCCGATGTGACGACGGCTGCAAAGAGTGTGGCAAGAAGTGTGTGTGCGGTGCTGCGTCGATGCATGGTCAAGTGCTCCCTAGCGATGCAGGTAAATGGGGATGCGATGAAACGATCAGCCCGACTGGCCCCCCAGCCGTGAACACGCATTCTCTTATATGGCGTGCTGGCGAAACGATAGCGGAAGTAGGCGTCCTGTAAATGTGTGTGTGGTCATTATGACGAACGGCGTTTGGTGGCCTGTATTGCATGACATGCGATCGCTTTTGCAGTATTGCGCCTCGGTGCGCTGCGTTGAGGCACCATTTCGGGAGCACAGGGAGGTTCACAGATCGGTCGATCAATACTCGATTGTGCGTCAAATTTTTACTCCCCAGCTGACAGAATTGAGGTGCTCAGGCGGAGACCTAGTGGCAGACAAGAAGTTTGTCCAACTGAATAATCCAAGCTGAGGAGTCAATCATGTCTACTAACGTCCTTTACAGTCTAAAAAACAGCATTCTAACGCTCTACGCAGCCCTCCTTGTTGGTGGACTTTCATCGCTTGCGCCGGCAGCTTCCACCAATCCAGTGGGGGCCTGTTGCTACGAGGACGCTGAAATTGGGGTCATCGTCTGTGGAGTAATGCAGGCTTCAGTCTGCCAGTCCATGAGCGGTTACTTCTACGGTGTCGGCACTTCGTGCGATGACGATTTCATCGAGTGCGTTCCCGCTGCTGAAAAGGCTGCTTGCTGTATCAAAGACGCTGATCTTGGCTGGTACTGCATCGAAGCCAACGATGCTGATTGCAAGCAATTTGGTGGCACGTGGTACGGAGTCGGAATTCACTGTGGCGATCCTGCTGTTGAATGTAACGCAATAGATGACCGTGGCGCATGCTGCTACGAGCACCCTGATCTTGGTCTTGTGTGCGACATGATAATTGAGGAATACTGCGTTGATCTTGCTGGGTACTGGTACGGACCAGGCACCGTTTGCACGGATCCGTTTGTTGAATGCGACCCAATTTCTAGTGATGGCGCATGCTGCATAGAAGAAGAACCAGATTCTGGCTACTGGTACTGCATCGAAACAACTCATGATGACTGCATCAATCATCTAGGCGTGTGGTACGGA
>CAVOCO010000003.1:0-13898 GCA_963694215.1 Phycisphaerae bacterium | reverse complement strand
ATCAAGCTCGCCATTGCGATAGGCAGTCAATGCATCTCGGTTGTAATTCGCTGTCATCTTGTCGCGGCTCCATGGAAGCAAGCCACTCCGCACGCCCACGCGAACCGTGTCGATAATTTCGAGGCTCTCTTGGCCAAGCTCATAGAGTTCTTTGTCCTTGACGATGCGAGGCGTCAGCAAGAAGATGATCTCGACGCGATCAATCGTGTCATCCTGCCCTTGGAACGCATTGCCAACGATCGGAATATCACCGAGCAACGGCACTTGCGACCGACTAATTCTGCTCTTCTCCTGAAAGAAACCTCCGAGCACAATGGTCTCGCCGTCCCGCACACGCACATTGGTTGTGATGTTGTTGGTGGTCTTGTCTTGCACCGTGACCTGCTGGCCATTCAATCCATTCACAAGGCGACTACTTGAATCAGAAAGGCTTGGATTGAGTTCCATTCGAATCATGCCATCTGGCGAGATGAATGGACGAAAGACCAACTCAATACCAGTCGGTAAAAATTCTTGCGTCTGTGTCGTTGATGTCTCAGTCTGCGTCGTGGTCAGATAGCCGACATCACGACCGACGTGAATTCTCGCGCGTTGACGATTCAGGCACAACACCTTTGGCCGAGCGAGCACGCTTGTATCGGTAACGGAGTCGAGCACACTCAGGAAGATCGAAAATGGATCTTTGATAATGCCAAGACTGAACGTGCTATTGGCTGGATTGGCGCCATTGCTGCCACTACCAGCAATGGCGTTATTCGTAGGCGTATCCCCTGCGAACAAGTTGTTCACGGCGCTCAGCGGGCTCACCGGCTCGAGCAAGCCACCGCCAGGCATGAGGTCTGTGAAATTCATGCTCGTCACAAAGGAAAAGTCGACGCCAAAGGCATTCTCTTCCTTTACTGTTGCAAGCAAAATGGCTGTCTCGACCTGCACTTGAGTTGGCGGGATGTCAAGCGTCTTGATCATCTCAGCAATCGCGTCGAGTTGTTCGTCGTAATCATTGACCACGAGGCGAGCAGAAAATGCCCAGCCATCGGATCCCGTGTCTTCAGCATAAGCAGCAAGGCCAGATTCAACGTCTCCAAGCGCGATAACAGTACCGCTCTCACTGAGCATCGGCTCCACGATTTCCTTGCCGTTCGCTGCGGAGAAATAGTAGAGGTCAAATACACGCGATTTCAGCTGCCGCCGCGATTTGAGCACAGACTCCACATGGTCCTTGGGATGAACGTAAATGAAATTGCCCTCGTCAAGAGCAGCGCAGCCGCCGACTTCCAGAACTGCGGCGAGCGCCTCATCAAAGGTGACGTCGTACAAATTGACGCTCACCGTCGCGGTGACGTCACGCCCAGCAAGAATATTGCGATGCGATACTTCCGAGAGCATCTCGAGAATCTGCGTCAGCTCGATATCCCGGGCATTGAGGTTAAAAGTGCCATAATCTGTGGCCTCTACGGCCCCCGCCTCATCTATAGCGGCTGGCGACGTCGTCGGAATTGACTCGTTGGCTAGTTCTGGAGCTTGAATGATCGGATTATCAGACGATGCCACACTTGGCGCATCGGCGATTACTGGCCCACTCAAAAGCAACACGGTCAATAGCAAGTTACGCATCGACGTTCGATATCGGTTCATTCGTGTTCACGCCTTCGCCCTCCGCCCTTATCGGTCACTCGTCACTACTCCATCCGAAGCACGTATCGGTTGTCCCCGCGGCTCAGTACGACCGTTCTTTGATTGATTTCAACAAGCTTGAACGGAATGCCCGCAGAACTGGACACCGTGTCGCCTCGGCGGCGGGTTGTGCCATCAATCACGGCAAGTGTCGGCGGCATGGAAGCCTCAAGACGCATAGCGGCAATTGCAGCGCGCGGATCCGGGGCGGCTCCGCCCACCTGGTTGCTGGCCTGCGAATCAACCCGCTCAACTGGAGCGGGGAAGAATCCTGTATCAATTGAGAATGGATCACGACTCGGCTGGTCCGGTAAAATCACAGTAATTGGTGGCCGCGCACTCATTTTGACTTGGCTGCTTTCCACGTCCACTTGTACTTCTGGCTCGGCTAACGCCGTACGCGGAATCCGCTTGACAACGATCAGCCGCGTCCAGAACAACAACGCCACTGCAGAGAGCACGCACAGCACTGCAAATCGCTTGCGATCTGAAGTGAGGCGAATCCCGAATCTCCGAAAAGACAGCATAAATGGTCTCATGGCATTGAATCTCCATCTGCAGGCGGCGCATACACGACATCAAGCGTTAGTGAGGCTCGAAGCGGCTGAGCACCATCTGTCGGATGCTCTTGATCTGCGAGGGACATCTCGAGGCCAGAAACTCTAACCAGCCGTGAAAGCCCTTCCGCTCGTTCAAGAACTGACCACACACTTGAGAAGTCAGCAGCAAGTTCAACGCGTAGCGGCAAGACCCGGAACCGCCCCGCTTCTTCAGACGAGCGATCCATGACTGTAAATGTCTGATCACGCACATCATCGCCGGTCACTTCAAGCGATAGCGCTTGCATCAGCCCAGCAACATCTGCAGCGGGCGGAATACGTCGGCACTCTCGGTCGCGTTGTTCACGGGCCTCACTCAGCCGGCGCGTCTCTATAGTCAGAGATTCTTCGGCCTGAGCAATCCCGCTGACCTTGCGCTCAAGCTCAAGGAGCTGAGCTTGCCGTGTCTCGGCAGCTTGCCAATCAGGCCACGCAGATAGCCACATCAATAGCGCAGCAGCGCAGAGCGTCCCGAGAATTGTCAGTCGTTCGCCTGTCGCCATACTCATTGGCCAATCTCCTCTGCCAGTGCCATGGTTTTGTCATGCCGAATGTCCTCGGGGCGGCGCACCATAAACGTGCGGTCTAGATCAATGGTGAAGAGGATGCTGAATCCTCGGGCGGCCCGGCCTCGCACGATTCTGGATCGGCTCGCTTCAAGACGGACATCTTCGAATGCAGGTTGTCCCGTCATGCGGCGCGCAACTGTTGCGACATCCTCGTCAGTCGCGGCATAGCCCTCGATTGATCCAAGCAGTCGGCGGTGTCCCGCCTCATCGTTGGCCATTCGACGGCCATCGTCGTATTCCATCGAAAGCGACTCTAGGCTTGTGCCTCCGGGTAGGGATTCAACAATGCCGGCAAGCAATGATGACACCGGCATCGGCATCGCCACTTTTCGATAGTCCGCGACGGCTGCTTCGATATCGCGAGCAGCTTTAGAGCAGGCAATTGCCTGTGATTCCAATTCGAGCGACTGCCGCGCCATTGCTTCTAGTCGCACCAAATCGCGGCCAGTTTGCTCAGCGCGAAGACTCGCCCATGTCGTCGCGCCTGCTGAAAGCAGTGCCACAACAAGGCAAAAACCAATTGTTCGGCGAAGACGCTGCCCCGCTTCGGCGCGAGCACGAATAGTTGCTGGCATGAGATCAATGTGGTGCATACTCATGCCGCTCGCCTCCCGGATTTACGAGCTGCAGCAACACCACGCAGACTCAGGCCCGCCGCAGCGGCCCATCCCTGGGGAGGCCTGCAAAGTCCTGGCATGGACTTGGTAAGACCACTGCGTAGATCTTCCATACAGGACGATTCATCATCAAGTTGTACGTTGAGTCGGCATGCTGATTCCAGCATTTCTGCAAGACCAGGCTCTGCTGCGTGCGCCCCAGAAATGACGATGTGGTCTGGACGGTCTCCACGAACCGACACGCTGAAGTGCCGAAGGCACAACATCGATTCACGACCAAGCTCAGCAAGGATCGGGCGAGCCGCTTCAGATACGGCTCCATCAGTGGAATCTGCAAGTGTGCCAGCGTTGTTCATTCGAGCCTGTCGCAATTCCGCTGCCGCTAGTGGGTCGAGGTCGAGACGCTCAGCTACCCGCTGGTCAAGATGACGACCGCCAATTGATACTGGTTTGCAAAAGACGATCTGCCGACCCCTCAAAATCAACAACATCGATCCGGAATAGCCCACATCGAGTACAGCTCGAGCTCGGCTTGCATCAGCATCGCGGCGAAATCTACGGCTGTAGAGCCGTGCCACGCCGGCAAAATCTGTGTCGACTGCAACTGGCCGAAGTCCGGCGGCTAGAACTGCCTCGAGACGAGGCTGCATACAAGCACGATCTGCGGCAATGATGAATACTTCCTTGGCAGCTTCGCTGCTCACACGCATCCAGTCACATTCCAACGCGTCTCGAGCGACGCCAAATCGCTCGGCGGCTTCCCATGCGACCGCTTCGTCAAGTTCTGAATCGGGCATGTCTGGCATCTTGGCGACCTGAGTCCACACTTCACTCCGTGGCATGCTGACCACGCAACGCCGACCAGCAAACCCTCCAGTCACAAATGCAGCTCGAATCGATTCAGTAAGTGAGCCGGGAGCAGCATCTTGGCCCTGCAAAGGAACCCAAGCTGCCCCCGTCACGCTGAGGTGACCACGGTGATCGCTCACTTGCACCATGCGAACGCCATCATCCTCGAAGGCGATACCAACGTGGCCTGTTGTCGATCGAAATCGTTGTGCGAGAAATTTCACGAGTCACCTCTTTATTCGACACGTGCTACGGCCACTCGGCCGGTCACGGGTGCGATATTCACTTGCCATATGTCATTGCCATCTGAAAGTTGAACGGAGGCGGCTCCTGCGCCAAGCCCCGGCGCGGCAACCGTGCCGCCAAGACGGTCAAACGTAAGATCCCGGCCGCCTTCTGCTGTTGTTACATCAACCACCTGCACATTGTGGAACCGCTCATCGGCCACGAAGTCCACAATGAAGTCACCGCCGCCTCGACGGGTACGCCAAGGGTCTTCAGCGAAAATGGCTGTGGCCTCATTGAATGTGGTGGTGAATGTTGAGTCATCCACTGTCACCAGGCACCAGCCGCGGCCATCGTTATAGAAATGCAGTCGACGAAATCCCTGCCCTGCGACGGCATCGCACTGCGCCCACGAAATGTCGGCGACAAGTTGCCGTGCTGCAGCTTGGATTTCCGTGTCGCCACGGTCGCTCATGTGTGGAATGAGAAGCACTGCTGCGATTCCGAGAATCGTCATCACAATGACCAACTCAACGAGGGTGTAGGCGGAGCGGACCGAATTGGACAGCCGATTGATCATGATGCTGGCGTTCCCTTGATAGTGACGGAGACGGCCCCACCCCGCAAATCACCACGGAGCCCCTTCACCTCGCTATTGAGCGATTTCAGCAGCTTGACCAACTCTTTGCGTTGCTCAAAGGCCACGGTGGCTGTCGAACCGACACCTCGTGGAGGTGCCTTTCCAGCACCCTGGGCCATGGCTGGGGTATCGCCAAGCGGCGGATCTGCTGCGGCCCGAGTCCACAAGTCTGCAGTCAGCAGAGTTGCTGTAACGGTGAGCATGAGAGATAGATAGGTATCACGTTTCATAAGCTTCATAGATGGGCGCCTCCTTGCGTTCCCAAGTTGGCATCGGTTCGGCGTATGGGGGGTCTGGAGCAGAACCATCCGACCCATTGAAGATCCACAAGTAGCGCGATTCATTTCAGCCAGACAACCGTGTTTTTAAGATCTCAGCCCGCTTTTACAATAAATGGCCTGAACAAAAATCTGTCGTCGATCTGGCACCGATCACATTGGCAAGCTTCAGTGGCCTTCCATATCAAGCTCAATAAGGTGGGTGTCCAATTTATGAGAATGCAAAAACAGAGCCAGGCATCGATCCCCTCCGACCGATGCCCAGCACTTCAATTGTGTTTGGCTGAGGCCCTATGGGCGTTCAGCAGCGAGAGATCACCAAGCCTCTACAGCTGTAGTGTCAGCAGCAGTCGAGACGCCATCTCCGTTGATGTCATAGGAGGCTCCTGCGATAAGCGTGAGTGACAAATCGCCTGTGCTCGCAGTGTAGTTTTCATCGAAGAAGCTTGGCCAGGTTGGGGCCGATCGAATGTAGTTCGCTGCGATAAGCGGGGCCCAATCCACACCGCCGCCACTTGCTGCGGGGTAACTGCCCTGCTGCGAGCGATACAGTTCGACCTGACTACGCATGGTCTGCAACTGGGTTCGAGCGCTGCTCACGCTTGCATCATCAGCCGCATTAGAGAACTGCGGAATAATGACGGCAGCCAGAATGCCAAGAATCACGACAACAATGAGGATTTCGATCAAGGTAAAGCCACGTGAGGCACGGCGAAGATAAGGGGTCATATGCGGAACACTCCATTCCGGAGAAGAACCGACCAACACACGCGGTTGTCGAGGCTCACCGGACTAATTACTTCTGGTCTGCAATCACAATCGGCTGGTTGCCGGCCCTCATTCAGGCTTCTTCAATCCTCTGAGACAATCAAGTCATTGTGTGCCCAGTCCTAGGCGATCCAACCGGAACAATCCGACCTTTGCCCCCGGTTCTAAGTCAACGCAATACCATTGATGGCTGATAGACTTCACGGCTCGGATCTTCGAACCCACTACTTCGCTCACTTGGAGGCATTCGCCATGGTTCACATCAGGGCATTCGAAGCGTTGCGACCCCCTGCACCAGTTGCGCCCAAAGTGGCCTCGCAGCCCTATGACGTCATCTCAACCGAGGAAGCCAGGATGATTGCTGCTGGCAACCCGCTGTCTTTTCTCAATGTCATTCGCCCGGAGATCAATCTTCCCGCGGACACGAATCCGTATGACGATTCTGTCTATGCCGCTGCTCGGCAAGGGCTTCAGACGCTCAAAGATCTCGGCGGGCTTGAGCGTGACACCGAACCGTCCATCTTCCTGTACCGGCAGGTGTGGAAGGGCGCGAGCCAGACTGGCATCGTGTGCTGCTGTCATGTAGATGACTATCACAACAACATCATCCGAAAGCACGAGAAGACACGTCCTGAAAAGGAAGATGATCGGACACGCCACACGCTGAGCCTCGATGCGAACGCGGGCCCCATCTTCCTGGCCTATCGAGACACTGAAACTATTACGACGCAGATGGCCAATGACTGTGCCCATCGACCGCTGTATCACTTCGTCACCCCCGATGGGGTTACACACACCGCGTGGCAAGTCCAAGATCCAAACATCTATTGCGGGTTGCTCGGCAATGTCCCCCACGCCTACGTGGCCGATGGGCACCACCGAACAGCAAGCGCTGCGCGAGCAGCCGCAGAACGAGCGAGCCACAACCCCAACCACAGCGGCACCGAAGAGTACAACTGGTTCCTCTCTGTGCTTTTCCCCGCAAGCCAACTGACCATCCTGCCCTACAACCGCATTGTCAAAGATCTCAACGGTATGAGCACAGATGATTTCATTGCGGCCCTCGCCAAGCTTGGCGAGCTCGTACAAACAGACGATCCTGAACCAGATCGGCCGTGCACATTTGGAATCTATGTCGACAACAAGCGGTGGTCTCTTGCGATCGACGAGAGTTCCATCAATTGGGACGACCCCATCGCATCTCTTGATGTCGCCTTGCTGCAAGACCGTGTGCTCAACAAGATCCTGGGTATTCAGGATCCTCGCACAGATGCCAGAATTGGTTTCGTGGGTGGAATCCGAGGCACGAAGGCACTCGAAGAGATCGTAGACACAGGAAAAGCTGCGGTGGCATTCACGCTGTATCCAACAAGCATTGACCAACTACTTGAAGTCGCCGACGCGGGTGTTTGCATGCCGCCCAAATCGACATGGTTTGAACCCAAACTTCGCAGCGGGTTATTTGTACATGAACTCGACTCAGCCGCCAGCTTGAACCCAAAGGAGGCGCCATGAACGCTCGTATGTTAACTCAAGAAGACACACACGCAGCGAGTAACCAAGACTCGCCAATGATTCTGATCGCCGACTCCTTTAGTGAGAACGGCGTTGAAACGCTCAAGAACCTTGGATGCACCGTACACCTTGACGCAGGGCTTGATGGGCAGTCACTCGTAGAGGCGGTCGAGCAGTACCAACCCGATGCCATCATTGTGCGATCAACCAAGGTGCCACATGCTGTCTTTGAGCGGGCCAATCAACTTAGCTTGGTGATACGCGCTGGCGCCGGCTATGACACCATTGATGTCACCGCCGCATCTGCACTTGGCATCTCAATTGCCAATTGTCCCGGCATGAATGCCATCGCAGTGGCTGAACTTGCATGGGGCCTTATTCTCTCGTGTGATCGCCGGATCCCAAATCAGACGGCTGATCTTCGCGCGGGCAAGTGGGCCAAGAAAGAGTATGCAAAGGCAGCCGGACTATATGGCCGCACGCTTGGCGTCATCGGCCTGGGCCGAATTGGGCAAGAAGTTGCCAAACGAGGCCATGCCTTCGGCATGAACGTTATTGGCTGGAGCCCTCGCCTGACCGAGGGTCGCGCGAATGAGATGGGCATTGGGTACTGCGAAGACCTGCTCAATCTTGCTCGCATGTCAGATGTCATTTCTATCCATGTCGCGGCAGTCCAAGACACCAAGCACCTTATTGGGCCGAACTTCTGCGAGGCAATGAAGCAAGGCGCAATGCTCGTTAATACGAGCCGTGGAAGCGTCATAGATCAACGCTCGCTTATCGCTGCCATCCAAGACAAGGGAATACGAGCCGGGCTTGATGTATTTGCCACCGAACCAAAGGGCGGCGATACCAGTTTCGTGGACGACATCATGGAATCGTCAGCGGTATGTGGCACCCACCACGTGGGCGCCTCTACGCATCAAGCGCAAGAGGCGATCGCAAGCGAAGCCATACGTGTTCTCAAGACCTGGATCGACACTGGCGAAGTACTCAACTGCGTCAATCTTGCATCGTCAACTCCAGCGTCCACAACATTGACTGTCCGCCACCTCAATCAACCGGGCGTGCTCGCCCATGTGTTTGAGGTACTCGGCCGCACTGGCAGCAACATTGAAGAAATGGAAAATGTCATCTACCAAGGCGGCGAAGCCGCAGTTGCCCGCATTCATGTTGATGGGACGGTGACCGAAGCAGAACTCACGATCCTCCGTAGCAGCGAAGCAATCCTTGGTGCCACAACAGCGTCAATTCAGTAAGGGACTCCCGCCATGAACACAAGCGCCATCACAACGCCCACACTAAATTTCTCAGCAGGCCCCGCCATACTTCCTGCCGAAGTCATTGCCCAAGCGGGTCTTGATTTGATTGATCTTGACAACACCGGGATTGGCGTCCTCGAGCACAGCCACCGCGGCGCGGCTATTACGCGAGTCTTTGAAGAAGCACAAAATGACTGCCGGAAAGTTGGTGGTATTCCAGACGACTTTGAGGTCCTCTTCTTGCAGGGCGGAGCATCAACCCAGTTCGGCATGATTCCAATGAACTTCTTGCCCGCCGGAAAATCAGCAGACTATGTGGACACTGGGTCGTGGACAAACAAGGCCATCAAGGACGCCAACACTGTTGGCACAACAAATGTCGTGTGGTCCGGCAAGGAATCGGGATACCGGCGCATTCCAACATCTGACAACCTGACTTGGAATAGCGACGCCGCATACAGCTATTACTGCACAAATAACACAATCTACGGAACGCGTTGGAACGAAGCGCCCCGCACTGATACGCCACTGATCTGTGACATGAGCAGTGACATGTTTAGTCGCCCGATCGACTGGGATCGTCACGCCATGGTGTTTGCAGGCGCGCAAAAAAACATTGGCCCAGCCGGAACTACTCTCGCGATCATCCGCAAGGACTTCTTGGGAACTGCCCAGTCCAACATGCCTTCCATGCTCCGCTATGGGGTACATGCTGACAAGGGGTCTATGTACAACACGCCGCCAGTCTTTGCGGTGTACTGCTCCGGCCTTGTCTTCAAATGGATTCTCTCGCTCGGTGGACTTTCCGAAATGGAGAAGCTCAACGACCGAAAGGCGGCGACTATTTACAACGCCATTGATTCGTCAGATGGATTCTTTACAGGGCATGCTGACATTGCAGCGCGCAGCACCATGAATATCACCTTTACGAGTCCATCTCCAGAATTGGATGCTGCGTTTATTGCAGCAGCTGCTGATACAGGCATGGTGAACATCAAGGGGCACCGCAGTGTGGGCGGCATTCGGGCGTCCGTCTATAACGCGTTCCCGGAGCATGGCTGCAACACGCTTGCCGCCTTCATGCAAAAGTTCGCTGCTGACAATCGGTCGTGATTGCGAATCTCACAATTCAATATGCCGTGCCCTGAGCGACTGCAGCAACGCAGCGGTACTCAGATCAAGAAGCTCATAGACACGTTCAAACCCTTGTGGGCCGCCGTAGTAGGGATCGGGCACGTCTCTTTCATCGCACTGCTTCTGGTAGGACAACATGAGTTCAACTTTTGCGCTCCCGGCGCCTAGATTCTGAACGTCACGAAGATTCTCCGCGTCCATGCACAGTACATATTGAAACGCATCAAGATCATTCTTAGTCACCTGACGTGCACTCCCAAACATCAAAATGCCGTTCGCCTGGGCTGTAGCAGTCATTCTGGCATCAGGCGATTCCCCCGCATGCCAGCCACCTGTGCCAGCTGAATCCACATGAAAGTGCGATGCAAGTCCAGCCTGCTTGACTTGTGCTTGAAAGAGCGCCTCGGCCAAAGGACTGCGACAGATGTTGCCCATGCACACAAAGAGCACTCCAACTGACTCCATATGACTCACGACTTTGATTTTCGAGCGGCGCGCCGCCCCATCATGGCACCAGCAATAGCGACGGTTCCGAAGATCAGAATGAATAAGAGATAGACCACCATGACCCTCACCTCACCCGCAATCGAAATGGCAACGATGGCCACGCCAATCGCCATGAAAATCGTTTCAATGGCCCACATGCCCAGCACTGCCAGTTTGACCGTGCCAAGCTGCCGCTTCAAGATGTGATGGAGGTGATTGGCATCCGGATCGGAAGCGTTCAGTCCCTGAACCTTCCGGCGTGTGATGGCAAGAATGGTGTCAACAATGGGCAAGCCAAATACGATGAGGCCAGCGAGAACAAAGTGAGTCTGGCCGAGCTCGCCAAGCATAAGAATGATTGTGACGCAGAAGTACCCAATCAACAAGCTGCCAGCATCACCTAGAAAGATGGTGGCCGGATTGAAGTTGTGAGCAAGGAATCCCAATGTCGCACCAATAAGCGCCATACACAATGCAATGCGAGCGCCGGCAAGACTCACGCCGTCTGTCGCGACAACTGATGTGGGCAGTGACTGTTCAAGCCACTCCAAGTCAGCACTTGTCAGGTGCAAGGCCATCAACAATGAGATCAACAACAATCCGACGCCAATAATCGATGTCGTTCCGCTGAGCAATCCATCAAGTCCATCTATGAGATTGGATGCGTTACAGCCACCAAGTACTAGCACTGCGACAATCCCCACGCCAACCCACTCAGTCACATTGATGGCAATCCCTACGACTTCAAAACTCAGGTCACTTGTTCCAAAGAAGTACGCCAAGAACGCAGCCGCCGTCTGCGTGCCGATGCCAAAGAGCGATAGTCCAGCGGCGGCTACGAGTTGCCCCATAATCTTGAACCGCGGATCCAATCCCCATACGTCATCTCCCACACCAGTCGCTGTAATGGCAATCATGCCAAGAACAACTGCAATCGGAATCGGTCGAAAAACAGACGGCATATCAATGGCATAACTCACAGCAATACCCGCAATGAGACCAAAGAAAAGTGCAACGCCGCCAAGATATGCAATGGGCTTGTGGTGGATCTTCCGAGTTTCATTAGGATGATCAACGACGCCAATTTCAAGCGCAAACGCGCGAATCAACGGTGTACTCAATAGTGTGACTGCCCACGCCACCACAAGTACCGGCAAGAACATGGACATGAGCCCACGAACAGTCAGATCACCAATGCTCAATGCAGCAGTCGTGGCAATTATCACGACGCTCTCCCACGGATCGCGTCGGCCGTTGCAAGAATCGTGCTGTGCAGATTGTGCGCCGGCGGATTGGGCAGAAACTTTCGCATCCTGGTCAAGTCTGGCACGCGCTTGCGAAGATCTTCAATGGGACGGCCGTAGTCGTCTGCGACATCCACATGCTCAATGATAGACGAGCTACCAAGTGTTTCGATTACCAGTTCGGCTAATGCCAGGATAGAAATCGACTGGTCATTTCCAACATTGAGTACCGTTCCATGCGCTAGTTCATCGCCAAGCAACCGCGGCAGCATCGGCGCCACGTCACGCACATCAATAAAGCACCGCTCTTGGAGCCCGTCTCCATGGACGCGAAGCGGATTTCCCGCTATTGCCTGCATAATGAACCGCGGCAACACCATGCCCCACCGCCCACGCTGCCCTGGCCCAACTGTATTAAAGAACCGCGTGATTAGAACCGGCAAGCCGATGTCACGATGCCACGCAAGTCCCAAATGTTCGTCAATGGCCTTTGAACAAGCGTAAGACCAGCGTGGCTCGGTCGTTGCCCCATACATGACGTCATCCCCTTCAGCGAATGGGATACGCTCGGATTTTCCATAGACCTCAGAAGTCGAGGCGAGCAAAATTGGGCAACCGAGCGAAGCTGCAGCTCGCAATACAACTGATGTTTCGTGCACATTATTTTCAATACACTGGATTGGAGAATCGACAACAAGCTTGACGCCTACAGATGCTGCGAGGTGATACATCTCATCAAAATGGCTTGTGGCGAGTGGGCCACCAAGCGTGTCCCGCACAGTGCCCCGAAGAAACGTCACCTGGCCATCCGGACACCCAGCAAGATTCTCTGCACGGCCAGTCGACAGGTCATCGATCACCGTAATGTCATCTCCGCGTGCGATGAGCACGCGCACAAGATGGCCACCGATGAACCCCGCGCCCCCGGTGACCAACACCTTTTTCGCATCGGGCATTGGCCCGCGCTCCTTTCCTGTGAGAGACCAAGGACTCTAATCAGGAGTCGTCGTCAGAATCCTCATCTTGGCCATAATTCGCCATCAACTCATAATTGCGACGGAAGTATCCGCCAACAGATTGACGAGGTCGGTTCAAGATGCCACCGATGAAGTCGGCATTGGCTTCGGAGAGCTCACGCGAAATACGGGCAACCAGTCCTCGCTGCTCCTGCCCGGCTCGAATGATGAGTGCTGAAGCATCACATCGCCCAGCAACCTGAATCGCATCTGTGGCGGCTACTGCTGGCGCCACATCAACCAATACATAACTAAATTTCGAACGCAGGGCAGCCATGACGGCTCCAAATCGATCATCGCTGAGACGTTCAACCATTCGAGTCTCAGCTGAGCCTGCAGAGATCACGGCTACGCCACCATCGGGTGTTTGAATAACACTCTCGAGGGAGCAAACATCAGCGAGCACATCTCCAAGCCCAAGCTGATCATCTTCAAGACCGAAAGTGCGAGCAAGCCGTGGTCGGCGGAAGTTCGCATCAATCACGCAAACCGAGTGCCCGGCTGCATGCATTGCAGTGGCAAGATTGCCCACAACAGTGGTAACGCCGCTTCCGGGCAAACCGCCAGCAAGAACAAGGCTCGTGTGCCCTTGCTTCGCCATAGACCGCATCAGAGCAGTTGCCACCTGTCGGAAGGATTCGGCAATGATGCTATCTGCATAGTCGCGAAAAATCATCTCAGGCTCATCGGGTTCTACTGGGTCATCTTCAATGTCAGCAATAGCACCCAAGACTGTCATGCCCGGCACAACAGCCAAGTCGGCAAGGGAACGAACCCGCTGGTTCATCAATTCTCGAAGGAAGATCCAACCGAGGAAGCCACCAAAGCAGATCAAGATGCCAGCGGGAATCATACTTTCCCACCGTGGAAAGCTTGCTTCACGGGGAAGTTCAGCCAAGCTCACTTGACGAACGCGAGTGGCATCAGAACGCAGCTTCATCAAACGAATGGCATTCAATAGCTGGGCGGCATCATCACGCTGCTTCTCAAGGTTGTCTTGCTGCTTCTTCATGGCCTGATAC
>CAVOCO010000002.1:0-14172 GCA_963694215.1 Phycisphaerae bacterium | reverse complement strand
GGTCCACCACTGACCGACATCAGGGGTGCGGCCCTCATGCGTGAACGTGTCGCCCCATGCCTGGAAGTCTTGGTATCGCGTGGCGGCGCGGCGCCACGCGGTGGCGCACTGGGGCGAAACTGGAAAGCCATTCTGGGCAAGGGCGATGGCGGGGGCGAGTAACTCTTCAAAATCCATGGTGCCGTGCAGTTTCCAAAGGGCGACCCAGCCCGATACGGCCCCTGGCACGGTGACGGCATCCCATCCTGTTCGTGGTATGCCATCTCGGCAAAGCCGCTCAACATCGATCTTTGCAGGCGATCGGCCAGAGGCATTGATTCCATGAAGCTCTGCGCCGTCCCACGAGAGCGCGAAGGCGTCTGAGCCAAGACCATTTGCGGTGGGTTCCACAACTGTCAGCGCCGCCGCCGTTGCAATGGCGGCATCTGCGGCCGAGCCACCTTCGTTGAGTATGTCTAGTCCCACTTGCGCAGCAAGAGGCTGTCCGGTTGCCACGATGTGGCCAGCGAGCACGGGCATGCGGGCTCCGGGCATGGCATGCGGTGGCAGCGAGTGGGTAAATCGCGTGGTCATTGGCGGCGGGTGACCGAGTCGATCCAGCCACCGCACAGAACCAGTTCACCCTCGTAGCAGACGATCGCTTGGCCAGAGGCGGTTGCTTCTTGCGGACTGCTGAACTCGACTTCAATGCGGTCTTTACCAATGGATCGAACGCGGGCAGGCAGTGGATCGCCATGCGCACGGACCTGTGCGCGACAAGGGTGCCAGTCGTGAATTGGATCGACGTGCCAGCTCGCTTCACTTGCCTCACAGCTCATGGCTGCGAGTTCGTCCTTGGTGCCAAGTGTCACAGTATTTGCAGCGGGGTCTTTCTGGATGACATAAAGCGGATGACCAACGGCAACGCCGAGTCGCCGCCGCTGCCCAATCGTGTAGTGCTGATGTCCTTCGTGTGTCGCAAGTTCGTTGCCGTTGGCATCGAGCATCGCGCCCTGCTTGAAGCGATCTGGATTACGCCGCTCAAGCAGTCCGGCGTAGTCGTCGTCTGGAACGAAGCAGATTTCTTGTGAGTCCGGCTTGGCGTGCACGCCCAGATCAAGTGACTTGGCCTGATCGCGGACTTCATCTTTTGTGAGATCGCCAATCGGGAACATCATCTCGTGTAGCCGTCCAGGTCGCACACCCGGTTGTCCGCCTGCGCCAAACAAGACGTAGGACTGATCTTTTTCAAAGTCGGCAGACCTGCGAAGTCGCGGCGATCCAGTCGAGTAATCAATTCTCGCGTGATGGCCGCTTGCGACCCAGGTGGCGCCTATGCCCTCGGCATAGTCATGCAATTTTCCAAACTTCAGCCAGTCATTGCAGCGAACACATGGGTTGGGTGTGCGACCGGCGTGGTATTCGTTTTCGAAGTATTGGATAATCTGTTCGAAGTCATCTGCGAAGTTCAGGGCATAGAAGGGGATGTCGAGTTTTGCCGCGACGCTGCGAGCATCGTTGGCATCTGAGATTGAGCAGCAGCCGCGGTGGCCTAGGGTGGCACCGGCGATGTCATCACCGGGTGATCCCAGCCGCATAAAACAGCCCACGACGTCATAGCCCTGCTGCTTGAGCATGGCCGCTGCGACGCTGGAGTCCACGCCGCCAGACATGGCGACAAGGACACGATCTCCTGGTTGGGGTTTCATGGCGATTGGATATGATAGAGCCACCAGCACGGCGGGATTGGTATCCTGACCCACTGGTCAGGAGAACCCCCTAATGAGTACAGCTACATCTACTGTTCTGGACCTGCTTGGACCCGAAGCCGACGATTTGCTTGGTCACACCTGCTTGCTGCCCTCTGGCATGCTTCATGTGCCTGGTGGCGACTTTGTCGACCGCGTTTGGACCGCGAGCGATCGAAGCCCCCAAGTGCTTCGCTCGATTCAGGCTCTCTACGGACATGGCCGGCTTGCCGGCAGTGGCTACCTCTCGATGCTTCCAGTTGATCAAGGCATTGAGCATTCGGCTGCGGCCTCGTTCACACCGAATCCGATGTATTTCGATCCAGGAAACATTTGTGAGCTCGCAATTGAGGGTGGCTGCAACGCAGTCGCGAGTACGTTTGGCGTACTTGGCTCGGTGGCTCGAAAGTATGCCCATCGGATTCCGTTCATTGTCAAGATCAACCACAACGAACTTCTGACCTCACCCAACCAGTTTGATCAGGTCATGTTTGGCACGATTGATGAGGCTTGGAATATGGGCGCTGTTGCTGTCGGCGCAACGATCTACTTTGGAAGCGAGGAATCACGCCGGCAGATCATTGAGATCGCCGAGGCTTTTGCGTATGCCCACGAGCGAGGAATGGCCACGGTGCTGTGGTGCTATTTGCGAAACGATGACTTCAAAGTTGATGGCACCGACTATCACGCCTCTGCTGACTTGACCGCCCAGGCGAATCATCTCGGCGTCACGATTGAGGCTGACATCATCAAGCAAAAACAGCCCACGAATAATCGTGGCTACGTTGCGATGAACCAGCATGGCGGCTTCGGGAAGTACGATCCCAAGATGTACGACACACTGTGCGGCGATCATCCGATAGATCTGTGCCGCTGGCAGGTTGCCAACTGTTACATGGGTCGCGCTGGTTTGATTAACTCGGGCGGCGCATCGGGCAGCGATGACTTTGCTCAGGCTGTCCGCACTGCTGTAATCAACAAGCGAGCGGGCGGAAGCGGTTTGATTTCAGGCCGAAAGGCCTTCCAGCGACCAATGGCCGAGGGCGTTCAGCTGCTCAATACGATTCAAGACGTGTTTCTTGATGAGACCATCACGGTCGCGTAGAACTCGGCAGTGGTCGGTTACGACTTTTGGTGCCTTGCCTCTTTTACTCTCCACGCTCGTGGCGCTCATTCAGACCACACAGAGCAATGGCGCCGTAGTCGCCTCTTTGCCGATCTTGCAGCCAAGACGCGTCAGACTCCGGCGATGCGGGCTCTTCTTGCTTCGCTCGCCTCGCGGCGACGATAGATGGCCTGCGCTTGAGCGACGCGGGATTGTTCAGCTTCGCTGAACTCTTCGCCGAATCGAACGAGCCGGAGACTGTTCGCAATAACGACGACGTAGCCAAGGGCGTAGTAGAACGGCGCGAGCCAGAGCGTCAGAATTGTGCCGGTTGCAGCCAGCGCGAGCCCAATGACGGCAAGTAAGAGTGACATGCCAATGTTCATGCTGATCACTGAACGGGTGCGGCGAGCCAGTGAGAGCAGGAAGGGAATATGACGCAGGTCGTCATTCATCAGCGCTACACCGGCTGAGTTGGTGGCAATATCAGAGCCACTCAGTCCCATGGCAACGCCGACGTCGGCCGTAGCGAGAATTGGTCCGTCATTTATGCCATCGCCAATCACCATGGTGCGGTGGCCGCGTTCCATGAGGTGCTTGAGTTCTTGATGTTTCTCTTCAGGAAGGCATTCTGCTTCGACGCTGTCAATACCGATCGCTTCGGCGACACGAGTGGCCACTTGCAATCGGTCGCCAGTAAACATGGCGATGCGGCGACAGCCGAGTTCACGCAATTCAGCGATTGCTTCAGCGGCATGCGAGCGCAAGGCATCTTCGAGTCCGACGGCTCCGAGGTACTGGCCGCCTCGCATGACGTGAACGCTTGACATGCCTTCAATCTTGGCTTCCACAATCGCGACCTGAGCAGCGACTTCAGGGTTAATCTCAAGAAGCCAGGCTGCGCGGCCAGCGTGAATATCGCCAGTGCTTGCGTGGGCAAGTACGCCTCGGCCATGTAGTTCTTCGTATCGATCCATCGTGGCCGGTTCAATATTGGCTAGTTTGGCAGTTGCAAGAATCGACTTGGCGAGCGGATGGTTTGAGTGCTGCTCGCCATCTGCAGCCGCTTGCAGCAGGGCGGCACCATCGATGCCATCTGCGGGGCTTAGACGCGAGACGGCAAAGATGCCCGTCGTGAGCGTGCCGGTCTTATCCATGATGACAGTGTCGACTTCAGCGGCAGCTTCGAGTGTTCGCGTTTGCTTGATCATGATGCCCAGCCGCGCGGCGGCGGCAAAGGCTGCGACCATGGCGGTTGGGTGCGAAATCAGAAGTCCACCTGGGCAAGTCACCACCAGCACGGTGATGGCTCTGAGCGATGCTTCTGCTCGGACGGCTTCATCGCCGCTTCGTGAGGCGAAGAACCACACGAGCGCTGCGATCATGATGACAATCCAGAAGTAGTAGCCAGCAAGCTGCTCGATGATCTCTTGCCGCTTGGTCTTGCTCGACTCGGCTTCGCGGATAAGAGCTTCCACCTTGCCAATAGTGGTTTCAGCTGCAACAGCGGTGACTTCAATGTCAATTTGCCCGGTCAGGTTAGTCGTGCCAGCGTACACCGGAACGCCAGGGCGCACTTCAACGGGTACAGCTTCGCCGGTCAGGGAAGCTTGGTTGATGTCAGACTCGCCTGCCACAATGCGTCCGTCAACTGGAAGGTTCTCGCCCGGGCGTACGCGGACAAGATCGCCGGTTTGCAGGGCGGCTACGCCAACTGTTTCTTCTGTTCCATTTGCCACGCGGCGAGCCGTATCGGGCGTCAGATGGACGAGATCTCGAATGGCTCGCTGGGCCCCCCAGGCCGTCCGGCTCAGCACGAGATTGGCTGCCCACAAGAACAATGCCAAGAAACCGGCGGCGAGATACATTTCGGAGGCCATGGCCGCCAAGACCGCGAGGGTCGCGAGGGCATCACCACCGGGCCGGCCAAGGGCGATTTCTCGCCACGCGCCCATGAGCAGTGGGATGACCAATATGATCGCGCCAATGAAGGCGGGAATCTGAGCGATCTGCGGGTTTACCCCGAGTAGCCCGCCAATCCAGGCGGTGCCAAGCAGCACGCCGCCCCCAAGGGCCACCAGAAGGCGACGCTCAAGCCCTGCGGCCGAGTATTCCTCGCTCCCATGACCTTTGTCTGACATGGTGGGGGATTCCAAATTCTTGCTCAATGCGTCTTGCTCGCTCATCTACTGCTCCGAGTCCTAGTGATCAATAGGGGGGAAGGCGTGGAGTATAGAGTCCCTTCGCCTCTACTGGCCAACCACATAGCAAGCACTACGTCGCGCCCCGCGGCATGGTTCGTGCGGTACGCTTCACACTGGAGCATCTAACGGAGGATTTTGATCTGTGTCTGAGCGAATCGCAATCGTTGGGGATGGCCAGATGGGGCTCGTATTAGCCGATGCTCTCGTGCATCGAGGGCTGCCAGTTCGCCTCTGGGGTCCGTTTCCAGAGGTTGTGAAGCATCTTGCCGCCACGCGGGAGAATGCTGGGCGAATGCCAGGCTTTCGGCTCGATCAGCAGGTGCATGTCACGGCTGAGGCCAGCGAACTCTTCGAGGGGTGCACTATGGCCATCAATGCGATTCCGTCGCAGTTCATTGGCGATGTGTGGTCGCGGGTAGGCCAGGGCTTGCCGGCCGGATGCCCAATTGTGAGTGTGGCCAAGGGGGTTGAGAACGGAACCCTTCGCCGGCCGAGTGAAATACTTCAGGCGACAGTGCCATCTGCAGGTGCCATGTGCGCCCTGTCGGGGCCGACGATCGCGGCCGAATTGGCAGCGCATCAGCCCGCATTGATGGTTGCCGCTTCAGATGACGAACCTGTGGCCAATCGGGTGCAAGCCTGCTTCGATGTGTCGTGGTTGCGAATCTACACCAGTGCTGATTTGGTGGGCGTCGAACTTGCAGGCGCATGCAAGAATGTCATCGCACTGGCCGCTGGCATGTGCGATGGTCTTGAACTTGGCGACAACGCCAAGTCAGCTGTTCTTGCCCGCGGCCTTGCCGAAATCACGCGGCTTGGCGTGTCAATGGGTGCTGTAGCCGAGACGTTTTATGGCATTGCGGGTGTGGGTGACCTTGCCACAACGTGCTTTAGCCCACATGGTCGAAATCGCAGTTGTGGCGAAGCGCTGGGCCGCGGAGAGTCTCTGGAAGAGTACGAGTCGCGGACCGACTCAGTTGTAGAGGGCGTTGCGACCTCGCGCAGTGTGATGTCGCTTGCGTCGCAATATGGCATTGAAATGCCCATCACTGAAGCGGTTCACGCAGTATTGTTTGGCGGGCTCTCGCCAGGTTCTGGCGTTGACCAACTCATGGGGCGTGTCTCTCGCTCAGAATGAGCTAGACCTCGTCAAATCCAGCTTTGACCAGAGCGGCCAGTTCTTGAACGGCTGCATCTGCATCATCACCACTGGCAGCAATGATGAGTTCGGTTCCAGCCGTGGCAGCGAGCATCATGATCTGCATAATCGACTTCGCATCGACGCCGGCATCTTGATCGGTTCGCTGCACTGTGACATCACTGCCAAATTGCTGCGCCGTTTCAGCGAGAAGCATCGCCGGCCGAGCATGTAAGCCCAGCCGGTTGGTGACCTTCACTTTTTGTGTAGCGGATGGAGTCATAGAGTCGTTACGGGCAATCTTGCTCAGGCCGAGAGTTGCTGGGAGTCAGCGTCCTTGAGCAGGGTGACAACTTCCTTCACCGTCGAGGCTTGGCGGAGGAATCTTCTGAAGGTGTCTTGGCTGAGGCTTCCAAACACGGCTTCCATAGCTTCGAGGTGAAGTTCAGGTTGGTCCTCTGGGCTAATGAGCAAGAAGATGGAATACACCGGGTTGCCGTCGAGCGCATTGAAGTCGACGCCTTCGGTGACGTTAGCTATCGCGGCAATTACCTTGGTGACAGACGCTTGTTTGAGGTGGGGGACGGCCACGCCGTTACCGAACCCGGTAGAGCCTCTGTTCTCACGCTTAATGACAGCCTTAATAAAGGGAGCGCGATCGTCTGCGCTGACTTCGCCTGCTTCGACGAGCAGATCAATCAGGGCCGCAATGGTCTCATCGCGCGTGGTGACATCAAGTGAAGGCGAGATGGCTTTGTGTACAACAATATCTGTAAGTTTCATCATTCATCTCCCGATTGGTGGCGGTGATCTCTGTGGTCTTGAAGTTTACTCTTGACGTCGGACACCTGCCGGATGGCTCGATCAGTGCATTTGTCAATAGCGGCGTACATGTCATCAGACGACGCGTGTGAAATCAGTGGGTCGCCGTGGTTGACCGATACGATGCACTCCACAAGGTGTTCTGATTTTTGGTGGTCAATAATGACTTCAATTGCAGAGACTTGATCAAAGTAGTGGGGTATTTTTTCGGCCTTCTTCGTGATGTATTCTTCAATGGCAGTTGTAGCATTGCCATGTCGCGTAGTAATAGTGATCTTCATCATGCGTTTCCTTCGGAGTATTCTTCCGGTTTATCGACGCTGTCTAGCGTCGGGAGTGAAGGTGGGTTGGATTGAGATGGTGGCCTGAGTACGCCGCCGCTGATTGTGAATCCAATCGCTTCCTCGACGGTGAGTGGTAACTCAATTGTTGAGGCGACCGGGACAGTGATCGTGTAGCCAGTGAATGGAGTTGGGCTGCTTGGGATAAAGACTGTAATACCGTCTTCGCCAACGCAGTCTTTGAGGGTGGCGAGGGCACTGCCAGTCTGGAACCCAACGGCCCAGATGCCCTTCTTTGGATACTCCACCGCGACCACCCGCCGAAACTGCATCGCCTTGTCTTGGGGCGAGAACAAAAAGTCCACGATCTGTTTGATCCAGCTGTAGATCTTCTTAATGACCGGGAGCGACTGGATGCCTCGTTCAATTTGGCGATAGGCCACGCGGCCGACCCAGCCACCGACAAGTCGGCCAGCCAAATAGACCGCCAAGACGGCGACCAAGAGTCCGATTATTCGAACAGGCCAATAGTTGTTCCACCATCCGTGAATAACACCACTCTGGTAGTCAAAGACAATCTCAAAATCGTGTGAGGCATCGCCAGAACTGAGTCCCAGTGCCGAGCGGGCCAGATCAACATCTTCCGCAGTGGGTGTGATACCCCAATATTCAGGCAGCGTGGGCCACGATGAGAAGGTCTGCAGCAGTACGTATCGGATGCCGCCATTGATCGGTTCGGCGATCGAGTCGTTGACCCACAGATACGCCTGGGCCAAGATCCACAGCGTCAGCGTTGCGGGAAGAACCACGGCGAGACCCCGCAGGAAGAACCGGCGGAAGTTACCTCGAGATGGCTGTGATGATGACATTGGGATCGATTCTAAGCGTGTAGTGTAACCGGGGCGGCTGCTCTGGATTTTGTTCTATTCGTGGCGTGCATGCCGGCCGATTGCATCAGGCCATCGGTCGCCAGGCTCTGCAATCTCTACGGGACCCTCGCCGAAGCGGACACGGCCTTCAGCAATCATCTGGATGGCAGCTGGGTAGGCATCGCATTCAGTCTTGAAGACGCGGGCGGCGAGCGTGTCGGGTGTGTCTTCTCTATGAACCATGCACGATCGCTGCAGGATGGTGGGGCCATGGTCGTACTGGGCGTCAACAAGGTGCACGGTGCATCCGCTCTCGCGGCGTCCGGAGGCGAGCACCGCCTCGTGGACGTGTCGCCCATGCATGCCCTTGCCGCCGAAGTTTGGCAGCAACGCGGGGTGAATATTGATCACGTTGCCAATCATCCAAGGGGCAATGGGGACGAGCCGCAGGTAACCGCAGAGGCAGATGAGATCTGGTTGAAGATTGCATAGATTGCTCAGCACCCACTCATCAAGCGAAGCGTTGTTGGGTGGGGTTCGCACGGGCAGGCCGCGCTGGATGCAGCGGTCAACTGCGGCAAGTTGCGGCCGCGAGACAATGACCGACTCGATGACAGCATTCAGTGCGCCGGCATCAATTCGGTCTTGCAGATTCAAGATGGTTCGTCCGCCTCCACTCGCGAGGCAGCACAGTCGAATGGGGGTACTCATGGTGTGGGGTGAGTTATCGAAAGCGATGGTGGGCTTGCAAATGGAATCGGCTTCCCGGCGGCGTCAACGCTCACCATGGTGAGTCGAGCTACTGTGACTTCCACGGTCTGGCCCGTCTCAAAGCGTTCTGCCACGACCCGCACACGAATCGTCACGCTGCTGCTGCCGACTCGCTCGGTTGATGAGAAGAGGCTCACGACATCTCCAGCCCACACTGGGCGTCGAAACTCAACCGCGTCCATGGACACGGTGACCCACCGATGGAGTCCATGACGACGTGCTTCATAGAAGCCTGCCTGATCAACGAGCGAGAGGATCGCTCCACCAAATACCGTGCCGGCCACGTTGTTGTCTTTTGGCATCATGTGAACACGGATGGCGAGGTGTTCAGATTCGGTTGGCGTGCATTCTGTGCGGCTATTTGAATCGTTCATTTAGGGCATGGTCCCTGCTTTGCGTGTCAGTGACAAGAGCGGCCTGCTCGATTCAAGTTTGCGAGCAGTTTCGGCATGATCTCCACCGGTCTCAGTGAGCGCGTCGATCGTACGCCGGATGAGTTCTGTATTGTTGAAATCCCAACCAAATCGCCCTTGAGACTCTAGGGCCACCATTGCATCAAGCAATGCCGCGCAATGGCCATTGGAGATCAGTTCGATTTCGAGCTCAGTCTGCCAGTGCATCAAGCGGGGCGTCCGACCTCCTGGCGGGGGCGTTGTGAGCCATCGCCAGGCTGTTGCTCGTGTGTTCAAATCGGGTGATGTAGTGCGGGTGATGTGCGACGTGGCGACGAGCGACGGGGTCACCATGAGCCCGAACAAGAGTCCCATGCTTGCGGCCAATCCAAGTGTCAACCAGGTCCAGTGCTTCATTGTGAGTCGTCTCCGCTGCATCAGGGTAGGCACCTATCTGCACCAGCGGGTCATTCTCGCGGTTGGCCCAGGTCACGATATTCCACAGGAGATGACGCGCAGTCTCACTGTCGTAGCCATGAATACCCCAGCAAGGCCGGCCAAGGAGCCCATGCATGATGTCTGATGTGGCCAGTATGAGTGATCCTCCGCCAGAATGCGTCGCCATGGTGAGGTCGAGCCCCGGGACCGCGCGGCCCTGTTGGTGTGAATATGGACGCCACTTCGGCAAAGAAACTGGATGGCAATTCGGCAGATTGCGTGCTGTGCTCCACGGGGCGGTCCGAGCTGATAATGGCGGGTACCCACTGGCAGTCGCTGCAGCGCTGAGGTGAACAATTACAGCTGGAGGTCCGCATACCAAAACAGTGCTGCCGCTACGAATCGCGCGTTCAATCACGAGCCATGGCGGCACCTGTATGGCTGCTTGGATGACGATACATGGATGGTCTTCAATGTTGTCAAGTGGGGTACGGCGCACAGTCACCGATCGCCCCGTCTGACTCGCCCATGATGCAAAGGCATCAGCAGCGCCTGTTTCGACGGGGTCATCGTCTCCAGCAGCAAATGCCACCTCGTGAGCAGCACCCGAGCGCGGCACGACGGGCAGTTGGCGGCCCATTTCGATTCTACGTGGGAATGGAGATCGCTCTGTTGCGATTGCCCAAATGTTCGGCATGACATCCTGTGATGGGCCGCTGATGAGCACAATGAGTGGGCGGGTCGGTGTGCTCAAGGCCTCAATACGAGGCAGCCGCGTAGTCGGTTGGATCAACGAAGCAATTGGATGATCACGATTGAGCCGTCCCCAGGTTGCGTCGGGTGCTGCAAGAGATCCGATCTGTTTGATTGACCGCGTAAAGCCACTGCCCGATGTCATGGCGACAAGCAGACCACCGCGACGAAGGTAGTCGGCGATGCGTTCAACTTCTTTAATGTCTGGGCGGGGGCTGTGTTCGTTGTGCTTCAGGAACGTGGCAATTGATGCTCTGTGATCGCGGATGAATGTGGGCTCGCCAGCTCCGCGTACGACGATCATGGGTGACTCTAGCCATGCGTCGGTGGTGTCGTGGAGATCGACCTCTTGCCAGCATGTGTGTTGTTCGTGGTGCTCTGCGAGATCTTGAACAAGCAGTGGAACACAGGGCGGCGTTGTCTCATTGTCGCTCAAGCGTAAATGGGCGCAGGCCAATGGTGTATATCCACGGTGCAGGAACATCAGCGCAAAGCAGCGTTGCCGTAACTGGGCAAGTGATCGCCCTTTCTTGATGATCCATTGGCCAGATTTTGACTGCGTACACAGTCGATCGAGCGTGACCGCTGTGGCATCGCGTAGCCAGTCACGTTCGGCAAGACGCCGCCGTCCTGTTGCCAAAGCCATTCGTTCGAGCGAGTACAGCCAGTACATGGGAAACTTGGCGCACCGTCCTCCTCCTGGGCAGGGCGATGCTTCAAAGCGATCGTCGAGCCACGCAACTCCTTTGTGCACTGCAGCATTACGTGCCTTGCTTCGCCTCGAGTGTTTGTGTTTTGGGTTCAAGAGGTTGTCAGCAAGTACAAGTGAGAATACGCCAGCAGCCGTCATTGATCCTGTTGGTGTATCGCCCGCGTGGTATGACCATCCGCCATCGTCCTGCTGCGATTCAATGGTGGCATGTTCGACCCGCTCGAGCAGTGGCGTCGGGATGTGAATGCCCCGCTCGTGCGCAGCATGTAAGGCGAGCAGTGCCACATGACGGGTTGACGGCGACACACGGGGGATACGCTTGACGGGTCTGCATAGGTAATCCCATCCGCCTTGTTCCCAATGGAACGATTCGACGAGTCGATCGACGTCTCGTTGCAGTTGCGGCAGGAAGTGGTCTGGCAAACTTGCCCACACCTGCGCGCGAAACGCCACGGCGTAGGTGCCATCGGGTTCGATTGTTTGGAGATACGTGATGGCCTCGCGCAGCGGCGACGATTGCGCGTCATGTCCTGCAGTGAGCAGAGCGAGCGTCGCCAGGGCGGTGTAGCCACCGAGGTGTTGCCTCGTGCTTTCGCCTTCGGGCATTTTGGCTGGGTCCCAGTGTCGCTTCTTGTGATGCGAGTCAAGGATAGATGTCGAGATCGCGTCAATGGCTTCTTCAACATCCTCGCCGCCCAGAAACGCCGGGTCAGTCGTGCCAAGTGAGGTAGCCAGGGCCGCAATGATGTGTGTCAGCATGCCCGGAGGCTATGGTTGAATTGAGTTGTTTTTCCAAGAACTGCGGAAAGTCGGCCTGTTGAAAAAGAGCAGTACTAGATGGCGGTGGTCGCTCGTGTAGGCACTTCAACGGTGGCGGCGGAGGGGTGTTTGCAGCGTTTGGCTGCAGCTCGAATTGATGCGATAAGGCCATCTACATCGAGGCCTGCGTCGACCAGTTGCTCGCCGCGTGACCCTTGGTGAATCCAGTGATCGGGTAGCCCTGCGCGTTCGATGAGCGACGCATCAGCGCCACGGCTCGCTGCTTCTTCAAGGACAGCGCTGCCGAATCCACCGATAAGGGTGTGTTCTTCGATGGTCAAGATTGGCGTGCCACTACGGAGAATGCGTTCCACGAGGGCGCCGTCAACGGGCTTGGCAAATCTCGCATCCCAGACTTCAACAGTCAATTCAGATTCGAGTTGATCGGCAGCTTCGATGGCAGTCAGCGCTTGTACGCCATAGGCCAGAACGACGACATCAGCATCAGGAGTCGATCGTACACATACTGCTTTGCCGAGTTCGAAGGGTGAGCATGTTTGATTGCTCAGCATGTCGTTGACGTCATCACGGGGATACCGAACAGCGGTCAACCCTTCGTCGTAGGTCCGCATGAACTCAAGCGATGCGCGAAGGCTCTGTTCGTCAATAGCGGCCATCAACACGGCATCTGGGAGTGTGCGCAAAATGGACACGTCGCAGAATCCGTGGTGCACGGCGCCGTCGCCGCCAACAAGCCCGGCTCGGTCCAGGCAGAGCCGCAGTGGCAGGCCTTGCAAGGAAGCTTCTTGGAAGCACTGATCGAATGCACGCTGTAGGAAAGTTGCATACACGGCAAAGAATGAACGCAGGCCTGTCTTGGCCATGCCGAGCATCATGTCGGCGGCGTGAGATTCGCAAATGCCAGTGTCCCACGTTCGGTCTGGAAACTGATCGATAGCTTTCTGTACGCCGGTGCCATCTGCCATGGCAGCCGAGCAGGCCGTCACGGTGCCATCTCGTTCCATGATGTCGCATAAGGCTTCGCCGAATGCGGTCGTAAAACTTCGTCCGCCTGTCTTGATTTCAACACGGCATCCGCTGACGCTGTGGGGCTTTGGTGAATGAAAGGCTGTGGCATCACCCTCGGTGTATTCGTAGCCCTTGCCCTTGATGGTGTGGGCATGCAGGACAATTGGTTTATTGACATCTTTGATGGTGGCGAGTGTTTCGATTAGCGACGGGATGTCATGCCCGTCGATTGGGCCAACATGGAGCATGCCAAACTTTTCAAACCATGGGTCTTCATTGACAACGTCTTTGGCGACTTCCCCAAGTCGATGACCAAGGCTGCGAATGGCGCCGCCACCTGGAATTCCTTCCACCATTCCCTTCGCGGCTTCCTTCATTGACCGGTAGGTGTCACTGACACGCAACCGATCAAAATATGACGCAACAGCTCCTTGGGGGCGTGAAATGCTCATGCCATTGTCGTTGAGGACCACCAAAAACTGGCGGTCAAGTGTTCCGGCATTGTTGAGGCCTTCCATCGCGAGGCCATTGACGATGCTTGCGTCACCGACAAACGCAACAGTGCGGCGACCGGACGGATTCTCTGGAGACCATCCCTCGCCCTTGAGGGTGTCACCACGCGCCATTCCAGTTGCAGTCGAAATTGCAGTCCCAGCATGGCCGACCATAAATAGGTCGTAGTCAGATTCGCTGGGGTCAGGAAAGCCGCCCATGCCGCCACGCTGTCGTAGCTTCGAGAACAGGGGAAACCGTCCGGTGAGCAGTTTGTGTGGATAGCACTGGTGACCGACATCGAAGAGCAGTCGATCGTGGCCAAAGTCAAAGACACGGTGCAGCGCAATAAAGAGCTCAATGACGCCGAGATTGGGCGCGAGATGTCCGCCAGTCTGCTGCACCTGAGTGCAGATCGCATGCCGCATTTCGGCTGCAAGCGTTGGGAGCTGCTCAAGCTCAAGAGCCTTGAGGTCAGCAGGCGAAGAAATGCCGGGCAGAATGGTGAGGTGCATGAGCGTCTCCTTGCGTCAGGCGCTCTGAGCGAGAACGGGGGCCATTGGCAGCCTGAAGCGACTGGGCAGTGTACCAGTGCAATCCGTCACGTCGACTAGGAATTAGCGAGTTCGGATGGCCATCAATTCAGCGATGCAGCCAAGCGAGTGGCCGTTTGGGCCAAT
>CAVOCO010000001.1:0-19559 GCA_963694215.1 Phycisphaerae bacterium | reverse complement strand
TGCAGCAAATGTGACGAGCGTCACAAGCGGAGTCTCGGTGGCTGCCCAAGCCATGGCGGCGCCCATGAACGGCGCGGTGCATGGTGTTGCAAGCACAGCTGTCATGATGCCAAAGAGAAATGATCCGGCCAGGGTGTCGTGCCGCGGGCTCACCATGTAGACCGCCGAAGGAAGTCGGACCGAGAAGAGGCCGCACATGCCCACTGCCATGCCTGCAATAATCAGACCGATGGCGATCGTGAAGAGTGGGTATTGGAACAACTGATTGCTTGCAGTGAATCCAGTGAGTAACGCAATCGCGAGTCCGATTCCAATCCAGAATCCGATGACCCCAAGGCTCATTGCGCCGCCGAGCATGAGCGTTCGTCCACGGTTACCAGCGGAGCTCGAAATAGCCATGATTTTCAGTGGAATAACAGGAAGCACGCAGGGCGTCAGATTCAAAAGAAATCCGCCAAGCGCTGCGACGATGAGCAGCAAGAGCACGCCAAGTGCGCCATCGGTATCGAGCCCAAACTTAACAAGACCAAAGGCGTTGAACTCAACATCTATGTCGGAGAGGTCAGGGGCATCCTGGCCACTTCGAATACTGGCAAAGACGGTTCCGTCAAACTGATCAAAGTCGGGTTCAGTGGCGGGCGTGTTGCCCGCGAGATCTGCAATCGACACAATTGAAATCGGTACCGAGATGCCATAGTCAAGCCAACGCTGCGAGGGTTCTTCGCCCGCAGGTGGGGGCTCTGGCGTCGGGGCAAGGCAATGGGTTGGGTCGCAGGCTTGAAAGACGACGCGCACGTTGAGCATCACGTCTCCGAGCGCGGCGTCCTGCGGCACCGTAATCGGCACGTACGCGATGGCTCTGCCCTCAAAGACGTTGTACGGAACGTCCGGCCCAGCGAATGTGACGATTATTTCGTGAGGCGTAGGCCACTGAATCCAGTCCATCTGGGGGATGAGACGGTCATTCAAGGACGAGATGTGGATGGAGGTGGCGATGTAGTCCTCGGGGTCGCCAAGGGCTTCGGGCACTTCTGGAGCATTGGTATGCACGTGCCACGTGGGCTGTTGATCAATGATGATGGCCAGCACCAAATCGCCGCTGGGGGCAACGCTGGAGCGGCTTGGGATCACTTCAATCTGTACACGATCGCGAGAATCGTGGAATTGCTGTGCTGGCGGGGGATTGAGGTCAATACTCCCGAATCCGAACCCGCCGCCACCGGTATCGGCCGTGGCCATCGCACCTGAGGCCATGAGGGCCAGCAGGGCCAAGAGTCGATTCCATGTGAGCACGGCGGGCCTCCATCCAAATCCGCCTCCCACGCTGGAGGCTTCCTAGTAGCCGAAGAAGTCTACTCTGCCCGGCTCTGCGAGTTGCGGCCCGATGCGGGGGGAGATACAGTATCGGGATTGGAGTTGGTTCACCGCTGTGGTGGGCCCCATGGCGTTTCCCGTTCTGTTTGGAGTGTAGTGGTGCTCAACGGCCCCGACCAACTCGTTTTCTGCCATGTGGAGTGATCGACTCCATCCCTTGTTCGTGGCATTGGCTGCTGCGGATGTTTTCTCTGAGCCCACGCTCGCTGTGGGCCGATTTGGGGAGTTCCCCATGATCTGATCGCCGGCCACATCTGGTCGCATCGGATTGCGGAGGCTCGACCACAATGGTCACCCTCGAATCGGAGCAGCGGGTCACGGCCTTGTTCAGGCAGTGGCCCTTTTCGTTTTTTCCACCGGTCCAATGGATCGGTTTCCAAGACACACAGGCTTCCAAAGGCGATCTTGAGATGAATCCTGAAACAATCCGCTTCATCGATGCCATTGCTCGCGAGCGTAATATTGATCGTGAACTCCTGCTGCAAGATCTTGAGCAGGCCATGATCAGCGCGGCACGTAAGCACTTTAATTCACTTGATACCGAAGAGTTCGCGTGCAAGATTGATCCGATCTCCGGGCAAATCACCATTTGGCAGATTCACGAGGATGGTTCCTCAGAAGTGATCCCACTCGAGTCTCTTGGGCGGATTCCCGCGCAGACTGCCAAGCAGGTCATGATTCAACGATTCCGCGACAACGAGCGAGCAAGCATTCTCGAAGAGTTCAGTAAGCGGCTTGGCGAGATCATCACAGGCGTCGCGCATCGGTACGAGGGCGGCGCGTTGATCGTGCAGATTGATCGAGCTGAAGGCTTCATGCCTCGTTCGCATCAGATCCCAGGTGAGCAATTCCATCAGGGTGATCGAGTCCGCTGTGTCATTCACGAAGTACGTGAAGATGGCAACCGAGCCAAGATCGTGCTCTCGCGTAGCCACGAGGATTACATCCGGCGGTTGTTTGAGGCAGAAGTCCCGGAAGTTGCCGAGCACGTTATTGAACTTAAGGCTATGGCCCGCGAGGCAGGCTTTCGCACCAAGGTGGCAGTCGCGTCGATTGACTCAAAGGTTGACGCAGTAGGCGCTTGCGTTGGGGTACGGGGGAGCAGAATTCGCAATATCGTCGATGAACTTGGCGGCGAGAAGATCGATATCGTTCGGTGGAATGAGTCGAGTCAGGTGCTCATTGGCAATGCTTTGAAGCCCGCCGAAGTCAACGAAGTGAGCTTGTGTTTTGAATTGGGTCGCGCGACCATCATCGTCCGCGAAGACCAGTTGTCACTCGCCATTGGCCGCCGCGGCCAGAATGTGCGGCTTGCTGCTCGCTTGACGGGCTGGGACATCGATATTCTCACGCCCGAAGAGTTTGCCAAGGGTCTTGAGACACTTGAGGAAACGATCAAGACGATTGAGGGTGTTGATGACACGATGCTTGATCGCATGGGCGCCCTTGGCATGATTAGCGTCTTCGACGTTCAAGATGTTGGCCAGGCCACGCTTATCAATGATGTTGGCATGACTGAAGAACTCAGTGAGTTGGTGATCACGACATGTGCCGAGAAGGCCAAGCTTGTTGATGAGCAGCAGCGAATTGAGAAGGAACAAGAGCAACAACGCAAGGCAAATGCCGATGCGGTTGCAGTTGGAACAGCGGGCGTAGAAGGCGAGTCGGCAGCGGCTTCGATTCTTGGGGAGGCTCCGCCTGTAGCGGAACTAGCAGAACCAACAGAGTCGGCTGAAGAGGAAGTCACTGCTGAAGCAGCAGCGGCGTCTATTCTTGATGGCGGATCTAATGAAACGACCGGGGAACAGTCGCAGGGTTGATCGCATTGTGCGGTCAGCATTGCTTTGGAGCGAAACTTCGTGGCGAAGAAAACCACCACAAAACGAGTACACCAGATCGCCAAGGAGCTTGGCGTTGCATCGAAGGATGTAGTTGCCAAGTGCAACGAAGAGGGTGTGCCGGACATTACGAACCACATGTCGGCAATCTCTATCGGATTGGCCGCAACGATTCGAGAGTGGTTTGGTGGAGCGGACACTGGCGGTACGGCTGTCCAAACAGCTGCGCCGGTTGATGTGGCGCGGGCTCGCGCGAAGGCGAAGAAGAAGGCGCCGGCGAATGCGGACGTAATTCCGCCAACTCAGACACCTGTTGAGGTTCAAGTTGTCGCGGAACGTGTCGAGCCAGCCCCGCCGGCTGCTCCCAAGCCCCCGCCGTCTGCAAGTCGTGGTTCAGGCGTGATTGATCAGCAGGCCCGCGAAGCTGCGGCAATTACCAAGCCACCGACAGCCGATGATTCCACACCGACTGGTCCAGTGCTGAACCAGCCGGCAAAGCCACAAAAAATAGAGCAGATCGGCCGAAAGCTCGAGACCGTCAAGAAGACCACGCTGGCAGGGCCAAAAGTCATTCGCGTTGAGAAACCTGAGGATCTCCCCGCGCCGCGGCCCAAGTCAGCACCACGGCGATCGAATGGTCCTGGCGCCCCAGGCGGCGGCGGCCCAGGTGCAGGAGGTCCGCCTCCGGCCCCAGGCACCGATCGCGGAGGCCGTGGTGGCAGCAGGCCAAATAGTCGTCGCCGAACCGGCGTTCAAGACAGCCGTACACGTACTGATAGTCGCCCGGCCCCGGCCGCTGGTGCTGGCCAGAGGAACTGGCGAGAGCAAGACCTGCGTGAACGAGAACAACGACTCTCCCGCAGTGGTGGGTACTTCCGCTCAGTGCGTCGCGACAGTGCAAAGCGAGCGTCTGGTCCAACTGGGTCTCGTGCCAAGTCCGCATTGGATCTTGGTGGCAGTATCTTGGTGACCGAGCCCTTGACGATCAAGGGGCTCAGCGTGGAGAGCGGCGTGAAGGCACGCGGCATCTTGCGTTGGCTTGTGAGTCAAGAACATGATGTCACTATGAACTCGACGATTAGCGCCGATGTCGCAATTGAGTGCATGTTGTCATTTGGCGTTGAGCTTGAGGTCGTCGAGTCGAAGACCACCGAGCAGCAAATCGCTGAGTCCTTCTCTGATCGTGACATGAAGGATGAGCGACCACGCTCACCTGTTGTCACCATTCTTGGTCACGTCGATCATGGCAAGACTTCGCTCCTTGACAGTATTCGCAATGCATCTGTTGCCGACGGAGAAGCCGGCGGCATCACGCAAGCAACCAGCGCATTCCGCGTGCCGGTTACGGTTGGCGACACTGAAAATATGGTGACGTTTATCGATACGCCAGGCCACGAAGCATTTACCGAAATGCGTGCACGAGGCGCCAAGGTGACAGATATTGTTGTGCTGGTTGTTGCCGCCGATGACGGCGTCATGCCGCAAACCATTGAGTCGATCAATCATGCCAAGGCAGCTGGTGTTCCCATTGTCGTGGCGCTTAATAAGATTGACAAGCCCGAGGCAACCGATGCCAATATTCAACGCATTCTTGGCCAATTGGCTGAGCATGAATTGAACCCTGTCGAGTGGGGCGGTAGTACCGAAGTTATTAAGACAACGGCCATCAAGGGTGAAGGCATTCCAGATCTTCTTGAAATCCTCGACCTCCAGGCTCAGTTGCTGGAACTAACAGCCGACTTCGATGGGCCTGCCGAAGGCACCGTGCTTGAAGCACAGATGCAAGACGGCCGCGGTGCAGTGGCCAGTGTTCTTGTGCAGCAAGGCAAGCTGAAGAAGGGGGACTACATCGTTGCTGGTCGTGGTTACGGTCGTGTTCGCGACATCGTCGACGACCACGGTGATCGGTCACCAGAGGCGTGGCCCTCTGCTCCCGTGACTATTTCTGGCTTGGGTGAGGTTCCCGATGCTGGAGATCAAGTCTTTGTGGTGAAGAATCTCCGTGAGGCTGAGGCTGCTGCGAAGGAACGAGTTACCGCTGAGCGACAGCGATCGCTCACGCGTGAGCGTGTCACACTTGACAATATCCTTGATCGTATGACTGAAGCTGAGAAGAAAGAACTTTCAGTCATTCTCAAGGGAGACGTGCATGGTTCGGTTGAGACAATTCTCGCGACCCTTGCCAAGATGGCTACCGAAGAAGTACGGGTCACGGTGAAGCATTCTGCCGTTGGCGGCATCAGTGAGTCAGACGTCGCACTTGCGAACGCGTCCGAGGCAATCATTATTGGCTTCAATGTCACGGCTTCAGGGAAGGTTCGCCGGGCGGCGGAAGACTCGGGCGTTGACATTCGCTATTACGACGTCATTTATGACATTACCGATGACATTGAGAAGGCCATCGTCGGCATGCTCGACCCAGAGCATCGTATGGAATTGCTCGGTCATGCTGAGGTTCGAGAGGTGTTCCGCGTGTCCAAGATTGGCATGGTTGCCGGTTGTTATGTCACGAGCGGCTCGATTCAACGTAGTGCGCTGATCCGTGTGACGCGTGACGGCATCGTGATTGAGAATGATCGTAAGTTGTCACAATTGAAGCGGTTCAAGGATGACGCCAAGGAGGTCAAGTCTGGTCAGGAATGCGGCATGCTTATCGACGGGTATGACGATATTAAGGTTGGCGATGTAGTTGAGTGTTATCTGACTCATGAAGTACGCCCAGGTTCCTGATCACTTGGTATGACACGGCATAAAGAACAAGTCGACGCGGTCGTGCATCGTGGCATTCAGAAGATTCTGAGTCACGGTTTGAATGATCCTCGCGTCCGTGGATTGGTATCCGTTGTGAGCGTCAGTGTGAGCCCTGACTCGAGTCAGGCTCGAATCGGGTGTTCAGTGTTGCCTGAGAAGTATGCGGAGTCGGCGTTGCACGGTTTGAATGCAGCATCAGGATGGATTGGCCGCCGCCTCCAAAATGAGGTTCGTATGCGGCGCGTGCCACGATTGAAGTTTGTGTTGGATCAGTCAATCAAAAAAGAGGCCCGGGTGCTCGGCGCCATTCAAGATGCCATGGAGCGTGAAGGCGAAAGCGACGCTCCAAGCAATGAGGAACACGAAGCGTGAAGAATTCCAAGGAATACGGCGTCAAGTTCGCCTCTCATATTAAGAAGTTGAAGAAGAGCTGTGATCCACCAGAGATGGATGGCCCACTTGAAGTACTGGTGTACTCGCAACTTTTATGGGAATCGAGTTCCGCGCAGGCTGACAAAGCATGGGATGGGCTGAAGGCAGTCATGGGTGACTGGCACGAACTTCGTGTCTCAACTCCCCCTGAGATTGCTGAGGCCTGTTACGACACATCAGAATTAGCATTTGAGCGGGCGAAGCGTTTGAAATTGATGCTCAACCATCTCTATCAACGCCATCATGAAGTCACGATGACTCCTGAGTTTGAGCACGGGAAGCGTGACTTGCGGGAGTCTATAGAGTCACTCGATGGCATGACGCCATTCGTGGCGTCGCGTTGGCTATTGTTGTGTGGTGACATTGGTGATGTGCCCGTTGATAATCAGCTGTGTTGGATGCTCGCGAATGCGGGCTGTATCGATGAATCGGCCTCTGTTGCTGATGCTGCAGTGTGGGTGTGCCGGCAAGTTAAGTCTGAGCATGCACTTGTTGTGCACAACGCGTTGCAGGCGTGGGCAAATGGGCAAAGCGAGGCCGAATTGAAGAAGCGGTCCAAGGCAGAGTTTTCTGCTCGGTCTGCTGCCACGCGTGCGAGAACAAAATCAATTGCCAACCGTCACTTAGCACAGCAGGTTGCCAAGAAGAAGAAAGCTGAGGCTGCTGCCCGAGCTGCTGCGAAAAAGGCTGCCGCTGAGCAAGCTGCGATTGATGCCGAGCAGCGAGCGATTGAGCGAGAAACCAACTCCGCTACGAAGAAGACCTCTTCGAAGAAGAACGTCGCGAAGAAATCTGTGCCGAAGAAGGAGTTGTCCAAGAAGACGCCATCAAAGAAGAAGGTGACGAAGAAGAACGTTGCCAAGAAGAAGGTGACGAAGAAGAACGCTACCAAGAAGAACGTTGCCAAGAAGAAGGTGACGAAGAAGAACGTTGCCAAGAAGAAGGTGACGAAGAAGAACGTTGCCAAGAAGAAGGTGACGAAGAAGAACGTTGCCAAGAAGACTACGAAGAAGAAGGTGACCAAGAAGCAGGTCGCGAAGAAAAAGACGCGATCGACAAAACGTAAACGCTGATGCTTGCCACAGGAACACTTCTCGTCTGTGTCGTATTGTCGGCTGATGCGGGACGTGTTGCCGTGGATACGTCGGATCTGCTTGAGCGGTTTGGGGCCACGGCAGCGCCGCCAGAGGATGGCCGATCATGGCGCTCTAAGTGGCATCGCCAAAGCGTTATGGCATTTGCGAACGGCCGTGAGGCCGAACTTGCGGGCAATGTGGCCCTCGCCTTTGAGGCGTACCGAGACGCTATCTCAGCAGATCGAAACAATGAAGCAGCGTGGCTTGGCCTTGCTAGGCTTGGCAAGTCCGTGAATGATCGCCAGCTCGAAAGGGAAGCCTGGAAACAGCGGCTTGTCCTTTGCCCGCGCGATGCCGATGCGCTTCGTGTTGCGGCTACTTCTGCGCTCCGTAGTCATCGTGATGATGACGCGTTGTTGCTCTTGCTCCGTCGCCGAGAAGTTGAGTCAGATGATTCGCCGCTTGAGACTGCACGATGGGACGCAGCGCTTGCGGTTCAGCTCATGCGTGTTGACGAAACGCAAACCGCACAGCAACTTGCAGCTGCAGCCGAGGCAACGCTTCTGTCGCTGGCAGTCTCATCACCTGGAAACACGCATGAGCGGCATCAGTGGTCGTTGTTGTTGCAGCAGTTGGCGTTGGAGGGGTCGCGAGTATTGGCTCGGCAGCTCGCTGTAGCTCGGCTTGAGAGTGGCGTATTGACCAACGGGGGTGACCGGGGCCGGTTTGTGTCCACATGCATTGCAATAGATGCAATTAGCGGCCACACCGAGCACACGATAGAACTGATTAATGGTCTTCCTCAATCAGATCTTCGGCTCAAGACACACTTTCGAGAGCCGCTTACGCCTGCGGAAATGTGGACACACGCTTCAACAATACACGCCACGCTTGGAAATACTGCCGGGGCCATAGTGTTGCTTGAGGAAGCGATTAAAGATGATCAAGACCTTCCCCTAGCGCTGAATAATTTGGGCTATATGTTGCTTGAGCAGGGCGTCGATCAGCCACGCGCTGCAGCAATGATTGAAGCAGCTTGCCAACGTGACCCTGAGTCGGCGGCTAACCTCGACAGCCTCGGCTGGCTCCGCGTTGTGCAAGGGCGGCTGGCCGACGACGAAGCAGGCCGCGGCGCGTTGAGTTTGCTTCGCGAGGCGGCGAGGAGATCGATTCAACCTGACCCGGTCATTCTTGAGCATCTTGGCGACGCTGAGTCGCTGGCGGGTGAGGCAGCATCTGCCCGCCGAACGTGGCGGCACGCGCTTTCGGTGCTCTCCCACCCAGAATTCAAGAAAGACAAACTTCAAACATTTGATCTGATTCAAAGTGGGGACTGGGGAATTCGGGTCGCCCCATCACGTGATCTGTATGATTTTGAGTTTGGTGCGAATGCCGACCGGCTTCGGACAAAACTTGGTGGTGAGATAGGTGATGCGAACTGAGTTCGCAGGAGGGTTCGAATGGCTGGCCATAGCAAGTGGGCAAATATCAAGCATCGCAAGGCTCGGCAAGATGCCGTTAAGGGGCGTGCGTGGAGTAGGGCGAGCCGAGCCATCATGGCGGCTGTGAAGCAAGGTGATCCTGATCCAGACACCAACCTCAAATTGCGATATGCCATTGAAGACGCCAAGACCGTCAATATGCCTAAGGACACCATCAAGAAAGCCATCGACAAGGCCAGTGGCGAGGGCAATGACGGAGCGACCTATCAAGACATTCGATACGAGGGCTACGCTGCTGGCGGTGTCGCAATCATTGTTGATTGCTTGACCGAGAATGTGCAGCGAACCGCCCCAATTGTTCGCCACGCCTTTGAGAAGCACGGCGGCAACCTCGCCAAGACTGGGGCCGTGGCGTTCGGATTCCACACTAAGGGAGTTATCCTGATCGAAGAGGGGAAGACGACAGAAGATCAGTTGATGGATATCGCCCTAGAAGCTGGCGCAGATGATATTGTCGAGCATGACGGAAGCTTTGAAGTGACGACCGATGTGGCCTCATTTATTGCAGTGAAAGATGCAATCGATGGTGCTGGCATTGACACAGTGAGCGCTGAGATCACCATGATCCCAGACACAATCGTTGAATGTGACAAGACGCTCGCATCGAAGGTATTGAAACTCATCGATGTCATCGAAGACTGCGACGACGTTCAAAAGGTATACACCAACGCCGATATCTCAGAAGAGGTCATGGCTTCTCTAGATTGATCTTGCCACGATATGGGGAAACCCTACACCGAGGCTACGATTGACCTCTTACCGTATTGTCAGCCGGATGTTTCGCCATCGAACTTGACCAGGATCCTTGCTTCCGTGAACCTGCAGCGCAATGAAGCCGTCAGCATCTTGGTTGTCTATGAGGTCGGCGCACTGAACACCGTTAACCCACGTTTGCAGCCGATCGCCCACCGCTTCGATTCGCAGCATGCTCCACTGATGAATGTCTGGTGCGGCAGCCATGGCGGCGGGGTTCTCGCTCAGCGGTGCCAGCCACCCGCGGCCGGCTTCGTCATAGATCCCCCCAGTCCAGTGCCGGTCTGAATGGTCGAGTTCGCATTGATACCCAGTAACGCGTTCATCGCCGTCGCGCTGCCGCGATCGAAACTGCACGCCCGAGTTGATGGCTTCATCCCATTTGAATTCAAGTTCCAACACAAAGTCGCTGTACACATCAGTCGTTCGGAGAAACGTATTTGGTCCGGGGCCGCGCGTGCCGACAATCTCACCATGTTCAACTGTGTACTTTGCATCGCCACCGATTTTCGCCCAGCCGTCAAGGTTGCGACCATTAAAAAGAGGCTTGGAGGCGGATCCGCAGCCAGTGATCGCAATGAGGGTTGTGCAGGCAAGGAACTTTGAATGCATGGCAAGAGCATACATGCCAGAGCACCAATCTCATGATGTCTGACTACCCTGATGCAATGTCTACCCAACCAGTCTCCGTCGGTACTACTGCATCAAGAGTAATTGGGGCTGCCTGCGTGCTGGATATAGCGACAGAGGGCCATCGCGCCGGGCTGTTGCACCCCAGCGACGGGCCGCGATACGTCACGTGGGAGTCCATGTGTATTGACGGTGGCTTCACCTGGGCAGTTCGGTGATTGCACTGTGGGTCGTAGCCTCTGCCGGGGCGGTGTGGTGGCTCTGGCAGTCGGTCTGCGTGGCGCGAACACTACGCGCGGTTGCCCCGTTGCCAGCTGGGACGCTCGATGTTGCAGACAGCGACGCACCCTTGGTGTCGGTCATTTGTCCGGCACGAGATGAGGCGGATGCTGTCGAGGCAGCGACTCTGGAACGACTCTCTGATCTGGCACCATGGATCGAGTTCATCTTCGTGAACGACAGATCGACCGACGGCACTGGCGAGATTCTGGACCGTGTGACCTCGAGTGATACTCGGGCCCGGGTTCTACACATTGATGAGTTACCTACCGGCTGGCTTGGCAAGGTTCATGCGCAACAGGTTGGCCTTGAGCACGCAACTATCCGCAGCGACGGCTGGTACTTGTTCAGCGACGGCGATACGCACGTCCATCCTGGGTGCATCGATGCCGCACTTGCCTGGGCCGAGCAAGTGCAGGCAGATCATGTGGCACTCACGCCTCGCATCGTGAAGGGAAGTTGGTTGTTGAGGCTGTGCATCACCCCGCTGATGCGCACGCTTATATGCACGCTTCGCCTTTGGCTTGCCAATGATGACTCACAACCTCGAGCAATGGGCGTGGGCGCCTTCAATCTCGTCCGCCGAACGGCATTGGAGCGGGCTGGAGGTCTTGAGCAGCTTCGTCTGGAGATCGCAGACGACGTTGGCATCGCGAGAATTGTCAAGGATGTTGGTGGACGAAGCAGAGTCGCGATTGGCGCTGCATGGCTTGAGATCGAGTGGTATCGAACGGCAACGCAGTTCCTCCAGGGGAGTGAAAAGGGTGTGGCAAAAGCGAGAACGCGGACGGGCATCGTGTTGTCAGGTATGGCTGCGTTCCTTGTCGTTGCGATCGATGTGTCGCCGTTTGCACTGTTGTTGTGGCTCCCTTCACCTCCTGCACTTCTTGCAGCAGCGACTGCGTCCCTCGCAACTGTGCTCAGTGTTTGTTTGGCTGCATCCTTTGGACTTCCGCGGTGGTGGGCACTTCTAACACCCTTCGGAACTTTGGCTGGGCTGCTCATTATGCTTCGCGCCATGGTTCTTGCCGTTGTTCGAGGCGGTATCCGGTGGCGGGGGGATGGCCACGCCTTGGATGCGACGGCAGCAGGGGAACGCGTGAGGCTGTAGCCCTCTAGTCGAAGGCGGATCAATGGGCGATACAGGACTCGAACCTGTGACTTCTTCGGTGTAAACGAAGCGCTCTAGCCAACTGAGCTAATCGCCCCTTGTGAGTCGTATGCTAGCAACCCAAGCATGGGGTGTTTGGGATGAGGAAAAAAGATGCCGGGCGCCACAAGATGGCAAGGTCCTTTTTTCACTCAGATTGTGCTCGGGCGGCTGCCAAGTAGGGTTGGGTTCAGGTTGTGTGCTGCCCATATCGTCAGTGGGGCCTTGATTACCGGTCTGGGAATTGAGGTTGGCTGGATGGACCGGGCCGTTGAGCGCAGCGCGTGGCGTGCTCTTGGTCACTGGCGTTTCAATTATGGTGACGAATCAGCTGCCCGAGACGATTTTGGGAACTGCAGCGATGCCATAAGTAGAATCGAGACCAGCACAGATGTGTACGGCTCGAGCAGGACAGCGTGCGTGAAACTGAAGAGCAGCAGCCCGATCCAGGCCGGGGCGAGGCCAATCAGCACGACATTCGTGCGGGCGCGTCGCCAGCTGCTCACAGCGACAATGATTGCGACGCTGAGGAGCAATGCCACGCCTAGCCCGCCTTGTTCAATCGCAGTCGCAACAAGTGATGCGTGCGGGTTGAACGTGATGAACCCTGAAACGCCAGCGCCCCACTCTGATGGCAATTCGACTTCCTTCTGGGCGAGCGATCGTTGGATTGATCCCGCGCCATGCCCCGCGACAGGGCGATCACAGAGCAGGAGCCAACCCGCATGCCACCAGAGGATGCGTTTGCCTGCGCTCGTGTCAAATCGTCGGGTTGTGATTTCTTGCCTAGTAAGTGCGCCGGGATGTTGAATAATGCCGGCCTGCGTGCTTGTTGTGGCTTGCCCAGAGGAATTGCCTTGCGCCTGCACTGGTCTATCGAAGGCGAGTACGCCGGCATTGTCGTGGGCCACTTCAAAATACGAACCCATGTTGAACTGCACAAAACTCATCATCAGAATGAGAAGAACAGAAAGCAGCGATGCGCTTGGTGCAAGCCACTGACCGCGTGGTCGATATGAGCACCATGCCCACCGCAACGCCAGCAGGAAGAGTCCGCCAATGGCAATTACCCAGGTGGAACGATTCAATGTGAGCACGATGCTGATCGCGGCCATCACTGCAAGGACCCATGCGATAACACGCCATGTTTTAGATGGCATGGTCAGCATCAATGCGCCGCTCATCATCAGGCCCATGAATGCCCAAAGACCAACATATGGCGGATAGAAGTACACCCCGCCGTTCGCGTAGCCGTCCCCGATGTACAAGCTTGTAACAAGGCCGCTCCACGCCGTGATTTGAACCATTGCTTGCGCAGCAACACCAAATGTGAGTGCCCACATCCAGCGGCGTGGTTGGGAGCACAGTGGCGCCATCGCAGGAATCGCAAGGAGACCCCATGCGCTATCAAGCACAGCATGGTGTGGGTCTGGTGACCACAAGAGTGAGAGAAAGGCGAGGAGCCACCAGATCAACCACAGCACAAGTGCAGGATGGGTCAGGATCAAGCGTCGCTGTAGGAAGCAAGCGGGCAATCCGAGGACCGCGGCCATACCCAGAAAAAGGAAGCCAATGTGGTGCAGCACGTCTGCGATTGGCAACATTACAAATGCAGTGAAAAGCAGGAAGATGTGCAGTTGTGCCATCCTCAACGCCATACGTCGCGGCTGCTGAACCGTCCGGGTGTTCATGTCGCACACGGTACAAGAGGATTTCTGACGAATGTGTCCGTTAAATTAGATTTGTGCTTGAACTAAAGTGCCAAACACTCTAGTTTTTGATTCTGCCGACTCAGGGGCACGCTGCTCATGGGGGGCTGGAATTGAGGAGGGGTGATATGACTATTCAATGGCGATGTGTGGTGCTGAGCATCATGACAGCGATCGGCACCACCACTGGCGCAACCATAACGGTGGGGTCTGGTGGTGGCTTTGACCACGAAACGATTCAAGGGGCCATTAAGGCCGCAAACAACTTCGACGAAATTCTCGTCGCGCCTGGCGTCTACGCCGAGACCGTGAATCCCCGGGGCAAGCGATTGGCAATTCGAAGTGTTGGTGGACCGGTGAACACCATCATCGATGGCGAGTCAATCCGTCGCGGCATAATTTGTATGAAGGGTGAGACGCAAGACACCATCATCGATGGGTTTTCAATTCAGAACGGAATGCCACAATCGGATCCCGGTGGCGGCGGGATGTATATTCGCGGGGCTTCGCCGAGAATAATGAATTGTCGATTTATCAGCAATATGACTGGGGCGATGGGGTACTACTACGATCTGCACGGCGCCGCGGTCGCAGTCAGCATTGGCTTTCCTACGTTTACCAATTGTACATTTCTAGCCAACATGGCTGATGGAATGGGCGGCGCGATCTACTGCGAGAACTTCAGTGGTATTGAATGTGTGAACTGTTCGTTTGAAGCGAATCAAGCGCAGAAGGGTGGGGCTGTGTACTTGGTAGATTCTTCCACGGCCGCGTTTTCATCATGTACGTTCACCGGAAATGCGGCCATGTGGTATGGCGGCGCGTCGTATGTGCTCGATGGTTGCTCGGCAACATTCCTCAATTGCGACCTCCTTTCAAATGCTGCGGGCATGGCTGGCGGCGGTATCTATGGCCAGTGCGGCACAGTTTCGATAGATGGCGGAATGATTGAAGCCAACGTCTCAGGCCTCGGTGGTGGCATTGCCATGAACTGCGGATCAGCCTCTATTACCAATGTGAACTTTGCAGACAATGAGGCCAAGACGGGTAGTGATATTCGTATCGCCTACGAAGGCGCTCCTCCAGGCATCCCGCTTGCTGATGTGAGCGTTGCGAGTTCTTTCTTTTGTGGCTCAACAAACTCAATTGACGGCCCATGGGACGATCTTGGAAGCAATACGTTCTACGGCAGTTGCCAGAGCGGCGCATGCTGTTCCAATGGGATCTGCGCTCTTGTCGATGGTGCCACGTGCACACTGCTTGGCGGCGAATTCAGAGGCGTTGGCACATTCTGCGAGTTTGAGAACTGCCCCGGAAGTTGCCCGGCCGACATCGATGACAGCGGAATCGTTGGCGTAGATGACTTGCTTGGCGTTATTGCTGGCTGGGGTCCATGCCCATAGCGGCACGTGATTTGGAGTAAAAATGCAAACACCCCAAAGGCCGCTTCCCTCGCGGCCTCCGGGGATGTTGCGTGCTGGTCGCGGGGCTTCTTTGCCGGGCGATGAGCACTGAGCTTGAGTTAGCTCGCCTCGGCTCGCGGATGCGAGGCGTCGTAGGCTTCTCGTATGCGCTGCGTGGTGAGGTGGGTGTATATCTGGGTCGTGGAGAGCGATCGGTGCCCAAGAAGTTCTTGTACGGCCCGTAGGTCGGCGCCGTTGTCAAGCAGATGCGTCGCAAATGAATGCCGCAGGGTGTGGGGACTGATATCTGGATCAAGCCGGGCTTGTTCGAGGTACTTACTGACCTTGCGGCGAACCGATCGCGTCGAGATACGGGTGCCGTGCCGATTGATAAAGAGCGGATCTTCGCCCAGTAGTTCGTGGCCGTTGCGGCGTCGTGTCGCGATCCAGTCAGAGAGCGCGCGAAGGGCGTGCGTGCCAAGTGGAACAATCCGCTCACGGCGGCCCTTGCCGCACACAATGAGTGCTTGGCCAGGCTCATCTATGTCCTTCATGTCAATGCCAACCAGTTCACTCACGCGGATGCCTGTGGAGTACAGCGTCTCGAGCATGGCCCGGTCGCGGCAGCCGAGCAGGGTCGAAGCTTCGGGCGCGGCGAGGAGTTTTTCGACATCCGCCACAGTGATCGCCTTTGGTAGGCGACGACTTTGTCGTGGCGTTCGGATAATTGTCATGGGATTCCGAGAGATCGCGCCGGTTCGCTCGAGCCACTTGTGGAATGACCTCAATGTGGCAATCTTGCGAGCCATGGTGGCGGTGCTGTATTTGCAATCAACGAGGTGGGCAAGAAAGCTGCGAATGGGTTCGACCTCACATGCGAGCACAATGTCTGTGAATGTTTTTGGTCCAACCAATCCAATGACATCGGCTTTGCCGCTTTTGGCTTTGCCCCAGGCCGCAAGTTCTCGATCGGCATCATATTCAAGATTTAATTCATCGCTTATATGGGCAATAAATTGCCTCAGATCGACGCCATAGCACCGTGAGGTGTATTGGCTGAAGTGACGTTCGTCGATGAGGTAATCGAGGAATCCTTTGACGATTGGGTAGGTGAGTTCTGGCCGGGCTGATTTTTTGGGCATGCGAGGGGGGGCTTTCCGGGAGGACTTTCCAGTGAGTGATTCGTCAGAATCGAGGCTGAGTTCCGGCCACATTGGGAGACAAGGGGTGTTCGTGGGAGATCTTTCGTTGGAAACAGGTTATTTGGACTCAAATTGAAGGTGCTGTTCGACCAAGGCTTGGTCGAAGGTGTCAAGCGGGCACTTCGGGTCGGCCGCAAGGGCGGCAATGGTGTCGATCAGGGTTTCTTCATCTCCACTTTGCCATTGGAGACACCATGTGTGTCCACTTCTCTGAAATGAGATGCGGTGCTGATGGGTGCCGTGATGCGATGTGCCGCTGCTTGGTTCCACGTGGCGCTCCTGAGGGGGGAAGGTCCTTGGATAGTGGTCGTGACCGAGCATCAACTCGGGCGCCACTTCCCACAAATCGGCCGTGAGATGGCTTGCCGCCCAAAGATTCTCGGGCCTTGTTGAAGGCGCAGAATCCGCGCTATTCACTCTCAATTCATGCACAGGGTCGTTCTGGGCGTGGGTCTTGGTAGACTGTGGGGCTGCTGATCGCGTAGCTCAGTTGGTAGAGCAACCGCCTTTTAAGCGGTAGGTCCTGGGTTCGAGCCCCAGCGTGATCATTTGCCGATTTCCATTGTGGGAATCGCCTTGCGAAGTGAAGAGAGGGACCACGTTGGCTCATATCCTCCACGCCACCTTTACAGCTGATCGGTTCCATTTTTGGGCCGAGTCCATTGATCGATGGCGGCTTGTGAGTGAAGGTGGCGTACCACGCACGACGAGCGAGGCGAAGGAGCAGCCCTTCCCGTGGCATCCCTACGGTGCTCGACGATCTGAACTGGAACTTCAGTTTGGTACCGCTGCATCGGTTGGACGCGACGACGAGTGCGCGCTCCGCTTGCCGCGCGATCTACTGGGGCCATTTCCAAGCGATCGCTTGGCTGCTTCGGTCGGCGGGGTTGATCGCAGTGGTGAACCTTGGCTCGCACGATTTCGTATTGCCACGCGAAGTTTTTCGCCAGTCGAAGGCCTGCGATTTCTTCTTGCAGTGACCAGCGGTGATATTCGATTTAATGAAGAGCCTGGTCACGACTTGTTGTTCTGGGCGGATGCGGCAAGGCTTGTCGCTGACAGGGTCGAGTCGCAGCGCTTTGTGCCATCAATGCGACAAGGCGGTGAGGGTCAGCTGTACGCAGTATGGCGGCCGTGGCTACAGGATGATGAGGCTGCCAATCGGCTGACAGGTTTGCTCACTGCCATGCCACCTGTGACGCGTGGCGTAGACGATGCACTTGGCGAAAACGCGTGGCCGCGGCTTGAATCAGCCATTGAATTGATGACTGACGACTTGGTTCGGACCATGCTCCGTCGAGATGACTTTGTTGATGCGATTGAAGATCGAGATCAGGCTGACCCGCATGTGCAGTGGCTTGGTGGTTTGCTTGGAGAGTCTCGTGTGCTTGCCGTTGAAGGCGGTGATACCGTCAAGATCATGCGGGCGACGCGGTCTTGGATTGCCCGTCTTGATGACTTCGCCGCCGGCGAGTCGCTTCGACTTCGACTTGATGTTAGCCCTCCAGAGTCAGAAAATGGTCGTTGGCATCTGACGCTTGGCTTGGCTGCGACGGCTGATTTGACGCTTGCCGTTACGGCCGAGGACGTCTGGAGGGCAACTCCCGAAGCAGTTCAGATGGCTGGCCAAAGTGATCCGCAGGATGTACTACTGACCGAATTGGCGCGGGCTGCTCGATTGTGGCCGCCGCTTGACCCATTGCTCGAGCAAGCGACGCCAAGTAGTTTGACACTCTCGACGCGAGAAGCATGGGCGTTGCTTGGTGAGTTCCGACCACTCCTTGAAGAATCAGGGTGCATTGTGGCTGTTCCGGCGTGGTGGGGCGGCAAGGATAATACGCTTGGCTTGCGGCTGGTCATTGAGAGTGACGAATTTGATGAACCCAGTGGGCCACCCCGTGGCATGGCGAGTGCTATTCGGTATCGCTGGCAAGTGGCAGTTGGCGATCAGCCATTGTCCCTTGAGGCACTTCGCAGATTGCGAGATCAACATACGCCGCTTGTCCAGGTGGATGGTCGTTGGATCGAGGTTGATCAGGTACAACTCGTCAAGGCCGTTGACTTGCTTGAGCGGCACGAGTCGAGCGATGCCACATTACTCGACGCGATGCGTATTGCCTCTAATGAGGTTGAGGTCGAGACCGGCCTAGAGATTCTTGGCATCGGGGCCACTGGTTGGGTGGCATCGCTTCTCGATGGTCCGCCCGACGAGGGTGTCGAAGCGCTGGAGCAGCCCGATCTTTTCAGTGGGACGCTTCGTCCGTATCAAGTGGTTGGGTTGAGCTGGCTTGGCTTCCTTGACAAGTTTGGGCTTGGTGGATGCCTCGCTGATGACATGGGCCTTGGTAAGACAGTGCAGTTGATCGCACTCTTGCAGCATGAACGATCTAAGCCCAACACGGTTGGCCCAACGCTACTCGTTGTGCCGACTTCAGTCGTTGGCAATTGGCAGCGTGAACTCGAGCGATTTGCGCCTGAATTGACGTCGCACATTCACCATGGTCCAGATCGTCCGGTTGGCGACGCATTCTGCGAGGTCGCCGAATCGACCGATGTCACGATTACCACGTATGCCCTCGTCACGCGTGACGTGGCCACACTTGGTGATGTTGCCTGGCATCGCGTGGTGCTTGATGAAGCGCAATACATCAAGAATCCTCCTACGAAACAAGCTCAGGCAATCCGTGGCCTGAATGCTCAGCGGCGAATTGCATTGACAGGAACGCCGGTTGAAAATCGATTGAGCGAGTTGTGGTCGATCATGGAGTTCTGTAACCCCGGGTTCCTTGGAACCGAGCCTGACTTCCGTCGTCGCTACGCTCGTCCAATCGAGCGACATCGCGACGCCGATGCCGCGTCGGCTCTTCGAAGTATGGTGCAGCCGTTCATACTTCGCCGGCTCAAGACAGATCGCAATGTGATTGATGATTTGCCAGAGTGCGTCGAGACTCGAGAATTCGCCACACTGACACCCGAGCAGGCCGCGTTGTACAAATCAGTTGTAGATTCGATGATTGGGCAGGTTGACCGTACAGAAGGAATTCAAAGACGCGGATTGATCTTGGCCATGCTTGCGCGGCTGAAGCAGATTTGCGACCATCCCGCTCTTGCCGAGTCTGGTGATGAAGTGGTCGCAGCTGCGGGCGCAAGTGATCAGATCCAGCGACTTTCAGAGCGATCGGGCAAGTCGCGAAGGTTGATCACGCTGCTTGATGAAGTACTGGCGACAGGCGAGCGAGCATTGGTCTTTACCCAGTATCGCCGTATGGGTAAGTTGCTCTCTGCAATGGTTGAGCATGACCTTGGATGCAGATCGTTGTTCTTGCACGGCGGCACTCCGATGAAACGCCGGCAGGACATGATTGATGAATTCCAATCGCCAGAGGGCGATGCACCGGTCTTTGTGCTCTCGCTCAAGGCTGGTGGTCTTGGATTGAACTTGACTGCAGCCAATCATGTG